>JAGXTA010000025.1 GCA_018333535.1 Deltaproteobacteria bacterium
CCCTCCATACCCTGAAAAAACAAACTAAAACCGATGTCGCCTCTGCATTCAAAACAATCCTCGATCAACTCGCAACAGATCCCTCTCTGGACCCTTATAATCTGCTCTTTCCAAACGACACGTCTTGAGAATGCTGAAAGCGGAACACCGTTGGAAAACCAGAGATTCTTCTGATCTGCTTCCTTAGAATCAGAAACGATAGCGCTATACCTTATTCTTGGCTGAACCAAAGCGCCCCCCCGCTTCAGTGACGCATTACTGACAACCCTCCTTTTTTGTTGACAAAAACAGTAGTTTTTAGGAAAATGTGAAACTTAAATGGGAGTCGAGAGACAAAATGGAACCAATGCTTTGGCCCAGAACTTGCGTCACTCACTCACTCACTTTACCCCATTTAGAAAGCCTTCATATATTCTCACGAATTTTCTGTGGATATGTCCCCCCTCTTGTAACCCCCTCTATTCCCCCCTTAAACTAAGGGGCCTGCCGCAGGAGAGGGGGGGGTAGAGGGAGTTATGAATTTCTTGTGGAATCCGACATTATAAGCAACAGTACCTTAAAAGGAGATGACAGATGAAAGGTGATAAGAGAGGAAAGGGGAAATCAGCTAAGCCTCCGGGGCCACGAAGTGCTTCCTCGTCTGAAGTCAAAAGCGTGAGCGGGACTTCATCCGGTCATGTCCATAGCATCAGCATACGGCCTGAGGATGTAAGTTTCACCAGGATGCTTGAAACGCTCAAACCGCATGATCACCTCTGTCTTATTTATGAATCGCAGGAGGAGTGGCGGGCTGCTGCGGCGCCTTTCATTTCCATCGGACTGAAACAGGGTGAGAAATGTATTTATATCGTCGATACCAGCACGGCCGAAGAAATCCGCAAATATCTTCTTGAGGAAGGGGTTGACGTAGCCTCAGCCGAGAAGTCCGGACAGCTTTCAATCCTGCATGAGACCGAGGCCTATACCAGGGAGGGCTCCTTTGACCCTGATAGGATGATTGCCCTGCTGATATCGGAAACGGAAAAAGCTGTTTCTGAGGGCTATCCAGCCCTTCGGACCACAGGTGAAATGACCTGGGTGCTGCGTGGCTATCCTGGGTCAGCAAAACTCTTGGAATATGAGGCAAAACTCAATAGAGATTTATTTCCCCAATATCCCTGCCTGGCTATCTGTCAGTATGACCGCTGGAAATTCGACCCTGAGATCATTAAGGGTGTAATCATGACGCATCCGCTGCTGGTGCGTGGTAGCCGCGTTTATCGCAACTTCTATTATGTCGAACCGAAAGAGTTTCTTCATGAAAAGCATGCTGAGGCACAAGTTCAACACTGGTTGAATAATATTGAGAGAGAGCGCCTGATATGGAAAGAACTTCGGGAAAGCGAGGAGAGTTTCAAGGCTGTCACAGAAAACGCCAATGATGGGATAGTCGTTGCGGCAAGTGATGGAACCCACCTCTATGCAAATAAACGTGCATCCGAGATAACAGGTTACGGCATCGAGGAGCTTCTTAAGATAGGGATGAAGGATCTTGCCCATCCAGATGAGATTCCAAAACTCTCTGAGAGGCTCAAGAAGAGAATTGCCGGAGAAGAGGTTGCGAGACAGTATGAGACGGCTATCGTACATAAAGAGGGAACGGCAGTGTCGATTGAGATAACGGGAGCAAAAGGTTTCTGGCATGGTCGGGTTGCAGATATAGTCGTCTTCCGTGACATCACCGAGCGCAAGCGGGCGGAAATCTTGCTTCGACAGTCTCTGGATCAGATCGACCTTCTTCTCAATGCGAGTTCTTATATTCTCTATCGTTCCGAAGTCTTTGGTGATTTTGACGCAACATACATCAGTAGCAATACTGAACCTATTCTTGGCTACAAACCGGATGATTTCTTACAGAAAGGCTTTTGGGCAAGCAAAATCCATCCCGAAGATGCACCACGCATTTTTACAGAACTTAATCAACTCTTCGAGCATGGCTTCTATAAGCACGAATACCGATTTCAGCACAAAAATGGATCCTGGCGTTGGATGTTTGACGAGTTGAGACTGAATAGGGATGAACAGGGTAATCCCAAGGACATCCTCGGTAGCATGGTGGACATCACCGAGCGCAAGCGGGTGGAGGGGGTGCTGAGGGAGAATGAAAAACGGCAACAGAAATATTCAACTTTGCTTTCGGAATTGATTAATAGGGGAGAATTCTTTTCCGGTGAACCGGGAGAAAACCTTCGGAGTATTACGACAATATCTGCCCGCTTAATGAATACCGAGAGAGTTAGCATTTGGACCTACAATAAGGATTATTCACAGATTCGCTGTGAGGACTTGTTTGAGCTGAGTAAAGGCGCTCACAGCGAAGGTGAGGTATTGCAATCTTCTGAGTTTCCCGATTATACCTCCAACCACAAAATCGGCAGGGTCATTGCGGCAGAAGATGTTTTCACCGACCCTCGCACGTCAAAAATTCCCGCTTCTTATTATAATGCCTACGGCATCAAATCATTGCTGGGCGCACCCGTCTGGGTTCATGACAGGCTTGTGGGTCTTTTAAGCTTCGAGCATGTCGGGGAGATTCGGCAATGGCAACCTGAAGAGGAACAATTGGCACAGACACTTGCGACTTATGTGTCTATCTGTTTCGAAGCCTCTGAGCGCAAGCGGGCGGAGGATGCATTACAACAGAATGAGGAACGATACCGAACCTTGGTCGAAGAAAGCTTTGATGGAATCTTTATCCAAAAAGGGCCTAAGATTATTTTTGTTAATCGACGTCTGTCTGAGATGCTCGGTTATGATAAGAGTGAATTAGAGGGAATGGATCACTGGTTGGTTTATCATCCTGATTATCAGGAATTAACACGAGAACGGGCAAAGGCGAGAATGCGGGGAGAGAAGGTTCCCGCCCAGTATGAGGTCAAATTACAGCGCAAAGATGGTTCTGCCTTTGATGGAGAGATTCTGGCCCGAAGGATCATGTTTGGAGATGAACCAGGGATCCAAGTCTGGATTAGGGACATCACCGAGCGAAAGAAAGCCGAGGAGACCATTAAACCCTCAGAAGAAAAGTTCTCAAAGGCTTTTAGGGCCAGCCCGGCCTGGGTGATCATCAGTTCCCTTGAAGAAGGCCGCTATATTGAAGTGAACGATGCTTTTCTTAAAAGCATGGGATTTAGACGTGATGAAGTGATTGGCCGAACAGTTTTTGAACTAAAGACTTGGGTAAACCCCAAAGCTCGTACCCGTCTCATCTCTGAATTGAAGGAGAGGGGGTCTGTAAGAAATATGGAGGTGAAGGTTCGTAAAAAGTCGGGTGAACTCCTCGATATCCTACTTTCGGCAGAGGTTGTCGAGATAGCAGGAGAGCAGTGTATGCTTTCGGCCTCAATCGACATCACCGAGCGGAAGCAGTTAGAAGAAGGGCGGAGGAAAAGCGAGGAGTTTCAGCGGGCGATGGTCGTTTGCTCGCCCGTAGCGCTCTACAGCCTCGACCCGGATGGAAACGTGCTGACTTGGAACGCGTCGGCTGAGCGGGTGTTCGGCTGGGCGGCCGAGGAGGTAGTGGGCAAACCGCTGCCGATCGTGCCGGGAGACAAACAGGAGGAATTCCGCGAAATCTGTCGGCGCGTGATGTTGGGTCAGACCTTTTCGAACCTGGAGACCATCCGCCGGAAAAAGGATGGCACACGCCTTAACGTCAGCCTTTCCACTGCCCCCATTCTCGACGCCGAGGGCAATGTCATAGGCATTATGAGCGGCCTGGTGGACATCACCGAGAGCAAGCGTGCCGACGAGAAACTAAAAGAAAGTGAAGAGAGATACCGTAAATTCTTTGACGAGGATCTAACCGGAGATTTTATCTCTACACCAGAAGGCAAAATCTTATTATGCAATCCCGCTTTTGCCAACATTCTCGGATTCAAATCTGTTGATGAAGCTTTAGAGACCTCGGGTTCTTCCCTTTATTTCAAAGAAAGCGAATGGCATAAATTCCTTCAGTTATTAGGTGAAAATAAAAGACTGGTAAATTATGAAGAAAAGCTCATTAGGAATGATGGGGAAAAGATTAATGTTATAGAAAATGTGATCGGTACATTTGATGGTCAAGGTAAGTTAATTGAAATAAAGGGCTACATATTTGACATCACCGAGCGCAAGCGGGCTGAAGAAGAGAGGAAAACCCTCGAGGGACAGCTTCATCAATCCCAGAAGATGGAGGGGATTGGTCGCCTCGCAGGCGGGATCGCCCATGACTTCAACAATGTGCTCACCATCATCAAGGGTTACAGCCAGCTCTCCTTGATAGACCTGAAGAAAGGAGATCCTTTGATAGATAATATTGAGCAAATCCAGAAAGCCACAGACCGGGCGGTGGATCTGACCCGTCAGCTCCTCGCCTTCAGCCGTCGGCAGGTCATGGAGATGAAGGTGGTTGATCTCAACACCATCATCAGAGACCTGGGGAAGATGCTCTTAAGGATTATTGGTGAGGATATAGAGCTGGTCACTTTCCTTGCCGATAGTTTGGGAAGGGTCAAGGTGGACCCAGGTCAAATGGAGCAGGTGATTGTTAATCTGACTGTTAATGCAAGGGATGCCATGCCCTCCGGTGGAAAACTGACCATAGAGACAGCCAATGTGGAGCTGGATGAGAAATATGCTCGCAACCATGTGGCAGTGAAGACGGGTCGGTATGTGATGCTTTCGGTAAGCGATACAGGAACGGGAATAACTCCGGAGGTGAAAGAACGGATCTTTGAACCTTTCTATACGACAAAAGAGAAAGGAAAGGGCACAGGTTTAGGCTTATCCACGGTCTATGGAATTGTGAAGCAGAGCGGCGGGAATATCTGGGTATATAGCGAGCCGGGAAAGGGAACTACCTTTAAGATTTATCTTCCCCGTGTGGATGAACCTCTTGAAGAGATAAAGGGAAAAGAGGAGTTAGAAGAGATTCCTCATGGTCATGAAACAGTCCTTGTTGTGGAGGATGAGGAAGAAGTCCGAAAATTAGCGGTCAAGGTCTTACAGAAACAGGGATATCAGGTTTTAGATGCGCCCAATGCCGGGATTGCTTTACTTCTTTTCAAACAGCATGTGGGAGAGATTCATCTCATATTAACCGATGTGGTCATGCCTCAGATGAGCGGACCTGATTTAGTCAAACATCTCGCCCCCCTCCCTCCCGTGACCAAAGTCCTTTACATGTCGGGATATACGGATAATGCGATTGTCCACCATGGAGTTTTAGAAGAGGGGATGAATTTCATCCAGAAGCCTTTCTCGCCCGATATTCTCGCCAGAAAGGTGAGGGAGGCGCTGGATAAAGCTTAGTTCGGAGTGATGAGTTCGGAGCTTGGAGACAAGGGATATAGAATAAGTTCGGAATTCGGAACAGGGAACTCGCCTGCCTGCCCCTCCCTACCGAAAGCAGGGGGTTCGAAGCACAGAGGTCGGAGGAGAAAAAAGCAATATGCAATCGATGGGGAATGGTGGATATGGAGGAATCGGGGATGTTTTCCTATTTTACCGAAACGGGCTTTCCAATAATGATAGCGCTTATCTCATCTAAGACATCCTTTTAATAAGGTTCTCTTGCCAGGATAACATTGTCAGAGATATGTTTGTGATGCGGATGGGAGGTTACTTCAGGATGGTGAGGGGCATTATCGTAGCGGAACAACATCTGCCCAATAGGGTTCATATAATGGAATCTGTATTTTCCAATTGTTAAAGCATAATGGGTTTCAATAACAAAGATCGCTATTTCCAGGACGGATGAATCTAAAAATAGGAGGGATCCTCTTAAATAGAGGGTTTTCCCATCCGGCGAAAAGTGTTTTTGGATATTTGAAGAGAGAACAATTGGAGAGAATGAAATGGTTTTATCAATATTATCTATAAAAGCTTTGATCACTGAAGGACTGACCGAAGAACAGATTGGGTTTTCTCCCACTGCTCGAGGAGTTTAGCAAAAGCATACCAGTCAAAAAAATCAGCATCGTCACCCATCTTGCCCGATTCAAATTGTTTTAAAAATGTGTCGGTTGGGGAATGATATTTTTGCTCAAAATCTTTGATCGCCTTTTCATAAAAAGCCATTGCATTTGAACAAAGAGTATATTCACGCTTTAGGGAGATTTTGATTTCTTCAGTTAATTCCATGGGTTCTTTATAACCAAATGGTTTTTGAAAGTCAAGATATTTCCTCTTCCGAGGGTATCCCCTCAGTTATGGGGGAGATTTTTATAAAATATGTAGAGCTTTCCTGCCTTCGTCCCGCAGAGCGGGACTTCGTGCAGGCAGGCATTTATTGAGGGTTTCCGGCTCGTAGAGCCTACGGATCGGAGGGCGGAGTTCGTCCCGACTAAATCGGGCCGCCTGCCCAGAAGGGCCTCTGGCCCGGAGGGACGCTACGAGAAAAAAGCCACTCCAAAATCAAAACCTAAAGAGGAGTTAGACGGTTAAGGAGGAGTTGTTTGAGGTGATTTGCCTTTTCAGGTTCCACTATCTTTTCTCCCCATTCATCCTGGACATAGAAGACATCGACGATGCGGTTGCCGAGGGTGGATATCCTTGCAAAATAGATATTGCAACCATGGTCGGTCAATGCCTGGGTCAGTTCAAAAAGGATTCCCAGGCGGTCCTCACCGGTGATTTCGATAATCGTATAAAAATCGGAATCTTGATTATTCACTTTCGCTTCCCCGGGAACTTTCGGAATCACTTTCTTTTGAATCCAGCCTGACTCTTCCCTCTGAGAGAGAAGGAGTTTCAAGGAAACCTTCCCGCTTAAGATCTCCTTGAGGTCTTTCTTAAATTGTTGTAGTCTCCGTTCAATTTCTCCTGTCGGGTCTTCCACATAAAAGGTATCGAGGGCAACACCGTTTCCCCATGTGTGGACCTGTGCCTCAAGAATGTTTAAACGGTTTAAGAACATCGAGCCGGCGATTTTGGAGAAGAGTCCGTAACGGTCTTTCGTGCAAATCGTCACCCTGGCTCTTACCTCTTCCTCGGGACTCCATCCTACAAGTAAAACCTCCTTGTCGAGGCTCTGGGCCATCTTGATATGGCAGGAGATTTCCCCTGAGGAGTAAGTGGATAGATAGCGGTCAGGAAGATGCTCTGCATAGTGAGAAAGGGTCTCTCGGGGAAGGGCCTGCCACAACTGAGCGATCGTCTCCCCCTTTTTGAGAAAGACTTGAGGTTCTTCTCTCTTTTCGAAGAAATGGGAGGTTTTGAGGAAGAGTTCCATGAGGAGAGAGTTCTTCCAGGACGTCCAGGCTTCGGGACCAACGGCTTTGATGTCGGCAAAGGTTAAGAGGTAGAGCATCTTTAAACGGACCGGGTTCCCGGTCGCATTGGCAAAACGCAAGATGGCCTGCTCGTCGTGGAGGTCCCTGCGGAACGCTGTTTCAAGCATCAAAAGGTGGTGGCGCACCAGGAAATCCATCAACCCCCTATCTTCCGAAGGGAGTCCCATCCGAATCCCGATATGATTGATCATTTCCGCACCGACAGAAGAATGGTCTCCTTCCTTTCCCTTTCCGATGTCATGGAGGAGGGTCGTCAGAAAAAGAATGTCGGGTTTTTCAATTTCTCGGATCAGAGAGGTGAGCAAAGGATAATCTTTTTGATAATAGCCATCCCTCAATCTTCCCAGTTCTTCCACCGCCAGGATCGAATGGATGTCAACAGGATGGACATGGTAGAGATCGTAGTGCACCTTTCCTTCAACATCAGAGAATTCAGGGATATACCGGGGGAGAAAACCAAGCTGATGCATCTTCATCAAAAGGGCGTCAGCCCCTTTCCCTCGTCTCAGGATCGAAAGGAAGGCTTGATTGACCTTTTGAGAGGCTCGAAAGCGATCATCGATAAAGGGGAGCGCCTCCATCACGGCTTCCTCGGTCCGGAAATCCACCTTGGCCTGGTAAGCCTGACAATGTTGAAAGAGGGTCATCAGTTGCGAGGGGTCTTTCTTGAAGGCAACGGGGTCAAGAAGATGGAGCTCGCCATGGGCGATTTCAAAATTTTCATCAATCCTCTTCCGCTGAAAGAAAAAGATCATTTTCCTAAAAGCGGAGGGTTCAAAAAGAGCCCGGTCGAGAATGTCATGAAAAAAGTTTGAGATTCCCCGAGCGGAGAGGTGATATTGTCGCATCATCTCCTCAATGCCCTTTGTGCCTCTGGGAAAGCCGAGGAGCGGTGCGATTTTCTCCTGCAGTTCAAAAGTCAGATTATCCTGTCTTCTTTCGTTCAAAAGATGGAGATGGTTTCTGATCGCCCAGAGGAATTGAATGCTTTTATCTAACATTCTGGAGTGGTCGGGAAAGAGGATGGAATCCCAGCGATCGGTCTTGTATTTTGCCCTGATGATCCATCGACCGACCTGGAAGTCTCTCAGGCCTCCTTCTCCTTCTTTAATATTAGGCTCCAGGACATAGGCGGGGTCTTCGTATTTCTGACGGCGGGGATGAATATCCCGAGCTAAAGCTCCCGCAAAATTTTGTACCCTGCGGTGAAGCACTTTTTTCGTAAAGAGACCATATAAATTCCGAAAGAATTCGTATTCTCCGTCCAGATAACGGCCGTCGATTAAACCTGTCTTGACCTGGACATCGGACCGAGCCATTTTCAAGCACTCATTGATCGATCTTGAACTGCAGCTGACATCGAGTCCTAAATCCCAGAGGGGATAAAGGATTTGTTCAGCCAAAGGAGAAAGTTCATTCTTATTTGAAGGGGAGTAAAGAAGGAGGAGGTCGATATCGGAGTAAGGCGCCAGTTCAGCTCTTCCATAGCCTCCAATCGCCATCAGACAGACCGATGGAGATGGAACCTTAGCCCGGGCTGCTTGAAAGGCCTTCCTTACCAGGCCATCCATCATGTCTGAGTGTTGCCGGAGAAATTCTCTGGGAGAGGAATGGGCGGGCAGGCCCTGTGCGATTTGATTTCTTATATCCGCAAGGCCATTTTTCGTGAGTCCTAACTCAGATGGCATCTTTTCCGCGCTCACCGGTTCGGATCCGAATGACCTCTTCAACGGAGGATAGAAAGATTTTACCATCTCCTATCTTTCCGGTCTTGGCCGCCCGTTCAATGGTCTCGATCACCTGAGGGACCAGTTCATCGCTAACGATGAGGTCAATCTTAATCTTGGGGATGAAATCGATCGTATATTCTGCTCCCCGATAGACTTCTGTATGGCCTTTCTGCCTTCCAAAACCCTTGACCTCGGTCACCGTCATCCCCTGGACGCCAATTTTGGTTAGTGCATTTTTTACTTCATCGAGTTTAAAAGGCTTTACAATCGCTTCGATCTTTTTCATGGAATTCCTCCGGAATAGTTCGGAGTTCGGTGTTCAGAGTTCGGAGTTTTTGATGATATTTTTTGTCTCCGAACTACGAACTCATCACTCCGAACTTTTTAGAATGAGTACCCTGCTTCCCCATGTTGACTTAAATCCAGACCATTGATTTCGTGCTCTTCGCTCACCCTCAAGCCCATGGTCCAGTCGAGGATTTTCAGCAAAATGAGGGTTACGACAAAAGAATATATCCATGCGACTAACACTGTCAATGCCTGTATTCCCAAGAGGGATGGATTGCCAAAAAAGAGGCCGTCGTTTCCAGCCGGGTTAATCGCCTTGGAGGCAAAGAGGCCTGTTGCCAAAGCTCCCCATGTTCCACCCACTCCATGGACTCCGACGACATCAAGAGAGTCGTCGTATCGAAGCTTCGTTTTGAGATTGATCGCAAAATAACATAACACGCCGGCGACAAACCCGATGAGGATGGCGGACATGGGCCCCACAAAACCGGAAGCTGGGGTGATGGCCACCAATCCTGCCACGGCACCCGAGGCCGCGCCAAGGGCTGTGGGATTGCCACGATATCGCCATTCAGCGATCATCCAGGAAAGGGCGGCAGAAGCGGTTGAGATGTGAGTCACAACGAATGCAGAGGTTGCGAGGGAACCTGAGGCGATCGCGCTGCCACCGTTAAAGCCGAACCATCCGAACCAGAGCAAGGCCGCGCCCAGAAGGGTCATGGTCAAATTGTGAGGCGGCATTGATTCTTCCCCATAACCTTTTCTCTTTCCGACCACAAAGGTTGCAGCAAGAGCTGCAATTCCGGAACTGATATGAACGACCAGTCCCCCTGCAAAGTCAAGGGCGCCGAGTTCTCTGATCCACCCGCCCACTCCCCAGACCCAGTGGGCCAGGGGGTCGTAGACGAAGGTTGCCCAGAGGATGAGGAAGACCAGATAGGTCTTGAATTTAAAGCGCTCGGCGAAGGCTCCTGTAATCAAAGCGGGGGTGATAACGGCAAACATCATCTGAAAAATCATAAATGCCTGATGGGGAACGGTTGCACAATAGTCGGGATGAGGATCGAGCCCGACTCCTCTCAACCCGATCCAGTCGAGGCTTCCGATCACTCCTCCGATATCAGGGCCGAAGGCGAGGCTGTATCCATAAAGAACCCACTGGATGGTGATGACACCAAGAGCGATAAAGCTCTGCATGATCGTCCCCAGCACATTTTTTCTCCTGACCATGCCGCCGTAGAAGAGGGCCAGGCCGGGCGTCATCAGCATGACCAGGGCCGAAGAAATCAAGATCCAGGTAGTATCTCCCGTGTCCACTTTGAGTGGGTTGTTCCCTGTTGTCTCAGCAAAGGCAATACCTGCCATTAAAAGGATGAACATCAGCAATGAGCTTAAAAATATTTTCATCTCGACTCTCCTCTCCCCTAACTTCTTTGCAGTCTCCGACCCGGAGGGAAAAAAGGGGGCATTTGAAAACTGTTTTTTATGTCATTCCTAAGTAGCAATCCCTGTGCCAGCGAATTAACCAAAAAATTCAATTTAGTTTTTATAGAAACAATTCAGTGGCTTGAAGATATTCACTTGAGAAGATTTTCGATTGAAACCGAATTACACGAAATGCACTGCTTGTTGAATTTTAGGCATCCTGTTGAAAAACAGACAAATGAAACTTGGGGTTTATTGCGGGAATGCGTACCAATGCATCCCGATCTCAAAAGGCTAAGATCACGGTTACCTTAAGCAATGATCTAGTTCATCAAATCGATAAGCTGCTCGATTCTCCGGAAGCAAGCTCCCGAAGCCAAATGGTAGAGGAGGCGGTGCGCCGATGGTTGCGCGACCAAGCTCAAAAAGAACTTGAGCGCGAAACAGAAGAATATTACCTTTCCCTCTCTAAAACAGAACGCAATGATGATCAGGAGTGGTCCAGGATAGCTGCACGTTCAGCCAGACGCTTATGGGGTAAGTGGATCCTAAATTGAGCGATTCTTTTTCCAATGCAAGATTTTTGGGTCAGGAGACCCGAATCTACCCTCTTATTAAACAACCCAAAGGGTAGGGTGCAGGTCTCCTGACCTGCACTAATAAGGGTGGCCTTACAAAACCGCTCAATTTAGGTAGATCTTTATTGAGGGGAAGAGGCCCTAAAAATTTCGATATTTGTTCGTGACCGGGAGTCTCCGGTCCTTTCCCAGGGCGCGGTGGGTGATCTTTACGCCCGGAGGGCTCTGCCTTCGTTTGTATTCATTCCGATCCACCATCCGGATCACTTCTTTGATCATACTCTCCTTAAATCCCATCTCTGAAATCTCTTCAACTCCCTTATCCTCTTCGACATAGGCCTGAAGAATCGGATCGAGGACAGGGTAGGGCGGCAAGGAATCCTCATCCTTCTGATTCGGCCTCAATTCGGCGGAAGGTGGTTTAACAAAAACATTTCTGGGAATGGCGGCCTTTCCTTCTTTCTTGTTTTTGAATTTCGCCAGTTCATAGACCAACATTTTCGGAACATCTTTTAGAACCGCAAACCCTCCAGCCATATCTCCGTAGAGTGTGCAGTATCCCACACTCATCTCACTTTTGTTTCCAGTAGTCAGGACCAACCAGCCAAATTTATTGGAGAGGGCCATCAGAATGTTTCCCCGGATCCGGGCCTGAACGTTTTCCTCGGTCACATCGGGCTTTGATCCCTTGAAAGAGGGAGAGAGGGTGTTTAAATAGGCCTGGAAGATTTCTGTGATGGGAATAGTGAGAAATTGAATGCCGAGATTATTTGCCAGGAGTTTTGCATCCTCCAGGGACTCCCTGGAAGAATATTGGGAGGGCATGGCCACTCCCACCACTCCCTTCCTGCCCAGTCCATCCACCGCGATGGAAGCGGTTAACGCGGAATCGATGCCTCCGCTCAAACCGATCAGGACTCTTTGAAAGCCATTTTTCCGGATATAGTCTCCCGTGCCAAGGACCAATGCAGCATATGTTTCAGAAAGGCGATCCAGGGGTTTTGAATCCCGCCGGGGGAGGGAAGGCCTCTTTTGGGTCGGATGGTTTTTACTGGACAGGTCAATCCTCCTCAAACCTTTCTCTTCTTCGGATAATCTCTCTCTTCTGACCCTGGGATCATGAAGCCGCATTCGAAAGACGGCTTCCATATCAAGATCCGCCAGAACCAGGTCCTCCTCGAACTGTTTCCCCCGGACCATCAACTCCCCTCTTTGATCAAAGATCAGACTTCCTCCGTCGAAGACCAGTTCGTCCTGGCCTCCGACAAGATTACAGTAGGCAACGATTGCTACATTGTCGGAGGCCCGTGTTGAGATCATCTTCTCACGGAAGGCTGTCTTACCGGCCTGATAGGGTGAAGAGGAGATATTAACAATCAACTCTGCTCCTCCACAGAGGGCCTGGGTCCGAATCGGATCTCCAGGGTACCAGAGGTCTTCACAGATGCTGATGCCGACGGGGGTTGATTTAAGGGTGAAGATGAAATTCTCTTCTCCAGCCTGAAAATAACGGTCCTCATCAAAGACACCATAATTGGGAAGATAGGTTTTGGAGTAGACACCCATCAGCTTCCCATGGTGAAGAAGGGCAGCGGAATTGAAGATGTTTCCTTTTTTATGGACGAAACCTACGATGGCGGTGATGGAGGAAGTGGCCTGGCCGATTTTTTTGATGGCTTTTAAATTGGCCTCGATAAATTTTGGCATGAACAGGAGATCCTCGGGAGGGTAGCCAGTGACCGCCAACTCGGGAAAGACGAGCAGGTCGGCCCCCATCTTCTTTCCTCTGGCCATATAGTCCAGGATCTTTTTGGTATTGCCTTCGATATCCCCTACGGTCGTATTGATCTGACAGAGGCCAATTCGGAGTGTCCGCATGTGTTATCCCCAAAAGAAGTTCGGAGTGTTTAGTTCGGAGTTCGGAGTCAAAAAAAGTTTATATTTCTTCTTGCCATTTCTTAACCCTTTTCTATTGATCCAGACAGACCAAGTTGGACTTTAACAGCATGCTCAACTTTTTGGATATCTTCTTCGGAGAGTTTGCCAATCTGGTCTATGAGTCGCAATTTGCTCACTATTGTTGATGAATTTGTAAAAAGTCCAAAAAGAGAGAAAAAGTCATGCTGAACTTGGTTCAGCATCTAATAAAATCGAGAACTTACGAGACCCCGGAACAATCCGTGAAAGGAGTTCAGGGCATGGTTCAGGGTGACAAATAAGGACTTTTTACGAGATCATTATTATTGTCTTTTATTCTTTGTGGACGTCATTGTTGTGTTAAGATATTCCTTCACGGCTTTTACAAACCGGTTCGCTTTATTCAAGCTTTCCTCAGCCTTGTCTGGCGAAGTTGGTTTCATTATCTTGTAGTCAAAGTTTTGTCTGAATTCGAAAGCTTTATGGAAGTCCTTGGACAAATCTTTAGGGAAAAGCCCTCTTGAGACGAATTCAGTGTCAAAGAGGCTTATCACACCAGCATGTTTAGAAGGAACTTTACCGATTCTCTGTAATAAAGCAAGAGCCGCATAAAACATGGCATAGTATGATCGATTGATGATGCTTTGCGGGCTTCATTTTCCTTCTAAAAGGAATTTTGCATCATTAAGGGCAATTTGGGCCTGGTCTAAACGATATTTGATGAGATTTAAAATCTCCTCGTCTTTCAAAAAGGAACTCCCTCCATTTCTACCGCTTTAACGAATAAAGAATAGCGCTCTGGACCATTATTCCATTCGTTTTTATTGAAAACAAACGGAACAACAACAATGCCATATTCAAAACCTGCCTCCCAGGCACAATCGCTGACATAGTCTCTTGTTTCATCGTCCACTGGGTCGTCTAAAATTACAATAAGGTCCATATCAGAGGAAAGGGCAGCGTCACCTCTGGCCCGGGAACCGAAAAGAATTATCTTGTCCAGCTTGACTTGTTGAGAGAGCAGCATTTTGAATCTTTTAAGAATTGCTTTTTCAACCTTATCCATAAAAAAATATCCTTACTTCATAACACTTTAGTTTTTTGAAAAAGAGGCCTGATAAGATATCGTAAAACCCTAAATCCCCCTCAATCCCCCTTTTTCAAAGGGGGAAAAGTAGCTCTCCTCCCTTTGGCAAAGGGAGGTAGGGAGGGATTTTATGAAGCTTTTTCAAAGCGCTAAATTATTACCTTATTTCATATATTCATCGCCTATATCTCTGAGAGTGGCTTCTGACCATTCTAAAGCTTCTGTTTCACGTGCCTCATCTTGAGCCATCTTGCGGTATGCTGCTTCAAAGCTTGGTTCGTAAACAGGGATAATTGGTAATTTCTTCACCTTCGCCCACTCTTCTATTGGAAAAGATGATCCTTTTGTAAAAATAATCAACTTTACCAATAATGTCAATCTTCTTCTGAGACGAGCACTTCTTTTTTGATATGGTACCGATCCATCTTGCCCCGGAGGGTGCTCCGATTGATTCCGAGCAGTGAGGCGGTCTGGACCTGGTTTCCATTTGTCTTTTGAAGGGCGCGAATAATCAGCCCTTTTTCTATGGCCGAGACCATATCCAGGCTTTCCTGGGCTAAAGGATTCCCTGTTAATTCCTCAAAGAGGGAATCGACAAGCTTCTCGAATGTTCTCCTGTCCCGAACCTCACCGGACTCCCGTCTCTCTTCTACTTCAAGAAGGAGCTGATCGTCAAGTATCCATTCTCCCTGACACAACAACATTGCCCTTTTCAAAACATTTTCAAGTTGCCTCACATTGCCCGGCCATCCATAGGAGGAAATCTTTCCCATTGCTCCGGGGGTAATTCCAACCACTCTCTTTTTCAACTCGTGGTTGAACTTCCTCAAGAAGTAGGAGACGAGAGCGGGAATGTCCTCCTTTCTTTCCCTCAAGGGCGGAATCTTGATAGAGACCACATTGAGCCGGTAGTAGAGGTCTTCACGGAATTCCCCCTTTGCGATCGCTTCTTCCAGGTCTTTATTCGTTGCCACGATCAATCGGATATCGACCCTGATCGTTTCCCTCCCTCCCAATCTCTCAAAGTTTTTCTCCTGAAGGACCCTGAGCAGTTTGGCCTGAGTCGAGAGGGACATGTCGCCGATCTCATCGAGGAAAATAGTCCCTCCGTGGCACTGTTCCAGTTTTCCAATACGCCGGGACGAAGCGCCGGTGAAGGCACCTTTCTCGTGGCCGAAGAGTTCGCTCTCGAGAAGGGTATCCGGTATGGCGGCGCAATTGACCGGAAGAAAGAGTTGCTCAGAGCGAAGGCTGTGTTGATAGATGGCCCTCGCCATTAACTCCTTTCCCGTTCCGCTTTCACCCCTGAGAAGGACCGTGACATCGCTGGGAGCCACCTGTCCGATGACTTTGTAAATCTCCTGCATCCTGGGAGAAGACCCGATGATCTGTTCCTCCTCTTTTTGTTGATCCGGTTCGAAAGCATAGGAGACCCCATCCTTCATCAGTTTCCGTAATGTGATCGCCTTTTGCACCAGCTCTTTCATCTGCGGAATCGGGAAGGGTTTCAGGATGTAATCGAAAGCCCCATATTTCATCGCTTCAATCGCCGTCTCTGTGGTGCCATAGGCTGTCATCAGAATGACAAGGGACTTCGGGTCGACCAACTTTATCTCCTTCAACACCTCGATTCCGCTTCGGCCCGGCATCTTGATATCCATGATGATGAGGTCGGGGAGTGATTCTTTCAACCATGACAGCGCTTCATCCCCATTCTGGGCGGTGAGGACGGAGAAGTTCTCCTCTAACATCCTCTTCAGGGAGTAGCGGATCGATTTGTCATCGTCAACAATCAGGATCGTCTGCATGTTACCTCACCGTATCAATTTAGCGTTTAAAAAAAACAGTAAAATAGAATGGTAAAACAAGTTTGTCATTCCTGCAGAAGCAGGAATCCAGTCAATTTCAAAACCCTCTTCCTGGATTCCTGCCTGCGCGGGAATGACAGTAAAAGGGAACTTTTTCAAAGAGCTGAATTGACACCTCTTCCCTAATTTATGGGAAGCCACACAGTGAACAGAGTTCCATTGCCCGGCGAGCTTTCCACCTCGATCTTTCCGTGGTGCTGGTCGATGATGCGATGGGTGATGGAGAGACCGAGGCCAATTCCTCCTTCTTTTGTGGAGAAGAAGGGGTCGAAGAGTTTATCGATGTCTTCTCCGGAGATTCCCATGCCGGAGTCCTGGATGGAGAGGTGGATCCATTGACCATCTTCCGAATTTCTCCCCTTCAGGGTCAATAGACCGCCCTCCGGCATGGCCTGAATGGCATTGAGCAGAAGGTTGAGCATCGCCTGTTTCATCTGCTCAGGGTCGATCAGGATCATGGGCAGGGTTTGGAACTCCCTTTCAACAGCGATGCGTTGTTTCTCGGCCTGAAGCCTGAGCAATTGAAGAGTCTCTTCGACAATGGAGAGAACGTCGGTTTTTTCAAAGAAAGGGGGGGCAGGTTTTGCGAACCGGAGGAACTGGTCGACAATCTCATTCATCCGATGGATTTCCTCTTCGATGACTTTCAGGTCTTCCTGCTGAGAATTTTCAGATGGCAGTCTCTCCCTCAAAGAATGGATGAGGATGTTAATGCTGGTCAGAGGATTTCGGATTTCATGAGCAATTCCTGCGGCTAATTGACCCAGGGCCGCCAATTTTTCGGACCGGATCAGCTGAGCCTCTGTTTTCCTGAGATCGGCCGTCGTCTTTTGAATCTTCTCTTCCATCTGCCGGCTGAAATTTTTGAGCTCCTGATACATGGAGGCATTCTGAATGGCCAGGCCTGCCTGTTGAGCAAACGTCATGACCGAATCGAGCGTCTCCTTCGTCAACCTTCTTCCGGGTTCGGTGTGGTCTGCGGCAATCGCTCCCAGGACCCTTTCCTTCGTGAAGAGGGGGATGACCACAAGAGAGTGAAGATTGAATTTCTCTTTCAGGACGGGGTTGACCCTTGGGTCCATCCTCGCATCGGGGATGATATAGGGTTTCTTTTCCATTACGGATCTGGATACAATGCTTGCTTCAGGATCTAAGGGAAGCTCGATCCCCTTGATCTTCTCCACATCGACTCCCACAGCCATTTTGCATTCGAGGAGATCCCTCTTTTCGTTGACCAGATAGAGCCGTGCCCGGTCGAATCCGATATTCTTGATCACCCCTTCCAATACGAGTCTGAGGATTTCGTCGATATCGAGCGTTTCCATCAGGCCGGAGTTTTCAATGCAGATCGCGGCCTGATTGGCCACGGTTGAGAGCATTTCCTCTTCGGACTTCGAAAAGGTCCGGGGATAGGAGGTGTAACAGTTGATCACGCCGATCACTTTTTCCTTGATGCACATCGGCACGCTGAGCATGGAAACCAGCCCTTCTCTCCTTGCCAGTTCCTTCTCTTTATAAAGAGGCTCTTTGAGGACATCGACAATAGCCATTGGCTGATTATGAAGGGCGACATGACCCACTACCCCCTCTCCGAGCCCCAGGCTTCTCTCTTTCAGATATTCCTCGCTGATGCTCTGGGTGGCCTTGAGTTTAAGTTTTTGTTCTCTTTCATCGAGGATCCAGAGAGAACAGATCTTCGAATCCATCACATTAGCCGTCACCGTCACAATCAGGCGAAGCACGTCCTCAAGGTAGAGGCCGGAAGTGATCGCCTTGCTGATTTCCAGAAGGGCGTTGATCTCCCTCGCATCAGAAGTCATTTTCGTCTCCGGCAAACGTTTTTTCCTCCTCTATCCTTATATTATAGTGCATCTAACACTTCTCTTTACATACTTCCGTTCGCCCTGAGGTTCTCGAAGGGTGAACGATATCGAGAGGTTCCGTTCATGGTTCGACATGGCCTGTCCTGAGCAAACCGTTCGTCCCTTCGAGAGCCTCAGGACGAACGGTTTTTCCCGAATGTCCTGAGCGAAGTCGAAGGAAGGGCTCACCACGAACGGATTGTATAGGGATTTCTGACGCACTACACCATCATATACAAAACCTGTCTTTTTGCAAAATAAAAAAGGAGATATCAAATCCCTCCTGATATCCCCTTTTAAAAGTGGCGCAACGTTAAAGTTTCTTTCGTATCTTAAACCCAGCCCCTCAGCTTGCAGGCTTCCGCCACACGGGCCACAGAAACGAGGTAGGCGGCCTGTCTCATATTGACCTTCTCCCTTAAATACATCTGGTAAACTCCATGAAAACCCCGGGTCATCTTTTCATCCAACCTTTGGTGGATCTCCTCTAATGGCCAATAAAAGTTGTAAGTATTCTGAACCTGCTCAAAATAGGATACCGTCACCCCCCCCGCATTGGCGAGGAAATCGGGAAGAACAAAGACATTATTCTGATGGAGGATATCATCGGCTTCGGGTGTCATTGGTCCGTTGGCCAGCTCACAAGAAATCTTGCACTTGATCCGACCTGCGTTTGCCGCTGTGATCACATTTTCAAGGGCGGATGGGAAAAGAACAGTGACATCCAGTTCGAGGAGCTCTTCGTTGGTAATGCTCTCGGCTCCCGGGAATCCATGGAGGCTGCCGGACTTAAGCTTATAATCCACCACCTGTTTCGGATCTATCCCTTTCGCGTTATAAATTCCTCCTCTGGAATCCGAAGCGGCAACCAATTTAAGTCCGAGGAGTTCACTGCCCAACAGAGCGGCGTATTGGCCGGCATTGCCAAAGCCCTGTATCGCCATGGTTTTGCCCCGGAGATCGATGTTTAGTTGTTTGGCGGCTTCACGCGTGACATAGACGCCACCCCGCGCCGTCGCATCTCCCCGGCCCTCTGATCCTCCAAGGGGAATCGGTTTCCCCGTGATGACACCGGGATGATGATGCCCAACCATCGTTTCGTACTCGTCCATCATCCAGGCCATAATCTGAGGAGTCGTATAAACATCCGGAGCGGGCACATCTTTCGAAACCGATATCGTCCAGGCGATGGCCCGAATATAGGCGCGAGCCAGCCGCTGCTTCTCAGCCTCTGACATCGATTTCGGATTGCAGGTGACCCCTCCCTTTCCTCCTCCCAGGGGAATATCGACCACCGCTGTCTTCCAGGTCATCCAGGCGGCGAGAGCCCGGACCGTGTCGATGGTCTCTTCGGGGTGCCATCGGAGGCCGCCTTTTGCAGGCCCCCGGGCGGTGTTATACTGGATTCGATAGGCGTGAAAAATTTGCACCTTTCCGTCATCCATTTGGACGGGAAGCGTTACCCGCAGTTCCTGCTGAGGCCAACGGAGCAGGTCATGGGTGGCTTGATCTAACCCTAATCTTTCCGCCGCAGCATCGAGTTGTCTCTGTGCAATCGTAAAAGGGTTCATCTCTAACATATCTTTTTCTCCTTTTTTGGGATGAATAAAAAAAGGCGCCAAATTTCTTTGACGCCTTTGTCCTCAATACCCCGTTGTATTGATTGATTCAGTTTTTAATATAATAACCGTTTTTTGTCAAGAAAATAAAATGAGATAAAATGAGATTTCTGAAAAAGCCCAGAAATCTCTCAATCATCTTTTTTTCAGAATGTCGTGGCAACATCCTTATCCAAAAAACATATTGCGTCGTTTAGTTGCGGATCGGCAACCACCTGAGCAAACGCGCCTCCCGTTGTTTTAGGCACATCAATCAAGCGCAGGATGGATTCATATTCACCTGCGTGCGGCAATAACTCCAAGAAAATATTCGGGGCTGTTTTAAAGAATTTTACCTGAAATTCCGAAGCGGTATCATCCGGATAGACAGGCAGATAAATGACCTGCCCCTCCACCAGGTCATTGAAAAAATGAGTGCCATAAGAGACTTCGGGCACATGGCCGGCTTCTTCCAGGGCTAATTCTACCAATACAGAAGCGTTATCAATGTCGGCGTAGCTTACGTTGACTCCCAGGGCGATATTGCTTGTGCCCCAACGCCCGGGTCCCATCATCATGATCTTGTTGCCCTGTATTGCAGGATGCCGGTTGATTTGCCCCACTAAACGTCCCAGAGATTTTTTTGCCTCTGAGGATAGACGGTGGTAACGTTGAGGGTCAATATAAAGAATGTACCGGATTTGCTCCACGAAACCACCACAGATCATGCGGTGGGCCCGAAAGAGAATCTGGTGCGGTTCCAGGGAGGTCGGCATGGATACATCTTCCATGGAACCCGGAAGAAAGAGCGGACGGCATTGAACCAGGTTGATACGAACACGCTCGTCCGAACCCACAAAGGCGGTAAACTCAATATCCACCGGCTGCCCGTAGGCTTCTTCCAGGGTGACTAAAATCTCCCCCATGACCCGGACAAAATCAGTTTGGTGGATCAAGTTATTAAAGGTGAGGACCCATTGATTTGTTATCCCTTCTACTTTCCCGGAGACGGGATCGTATGGGTAATGATCGTGCATCACCGAAACAAAGAGGCGAAGATTGGGATAATGGTTGTCCACCAGGATATCGCTCAAGAATCGGCTGTCAAACCGGTTGGTTTTTAAATCAAGCAGATCCACCTGGCGCTGGGAATACTTGGCGACCATGGCTCCCACTTCCGGGCGCAAATTGGGATGGCTAATCGCTACCATGCGGGGGTAATCTGAACCGACCCTCTCCACTGCGCGCGTTCCCAAACCGAAAACCAGACGGATGATTCCCTGCCGGGTATCAATACGGTCATTCCATGCATAAAGATTTCGAGAGAAGGCTACCCCGGCAAGCGTTGGAAAGAAATACTGCCGATAAGGCATGCCCGAAACGCGTTGAACCAGGATCGCCATTTGTTCGTCGGATTCGCCGAGACCCCGCCTGCTACGGTAGCACAGGGCATCGGGGTTAAGGGCGCTGGCATAAACCAATTTGACAGCTTTCATGAACTCAGCAAGGCGGGTTTCGGGATTTCCCTGGTTTGCACAAAATATGCTTCGGTATTTTCCGGCGAATGCGTTGCCAAAACTGTCTTCCAATAAACTGCTGGAGCGCACGATGATGGGCGCTTGCCCGTAGTAATCGAGCATGGCGCGAAATTGTTCTTCAATGGTTGCCGGAAAACGGCCGGCCAAGAAGCGATCTTCGATCTCTTTAAACTCTTCATCGGAGGTGGCTGAATTGCAGGTCAAGTGCAGCCGTAGCCGGAAGAGGTCGTTATGGACCAGAAAGGTGAAAAAGACATCCGAACCGATATAAAACGAGTCATGGTCCTCCAGCCGTTCTGTGAGGTTCACCCCGTTTTTTTTCTTTTCTGTCAAGAGAATGCGCCGCGCTAACAACATGCCAGCAGCCTTCCCGCCAATGCGCCCGGCCCCGATTAAGCGGTTTCGAATGGCAAACAGATCGTCCAACGTGAAATATCTGTCGGCAAGTTGATTAAAGATCGGATGATGGCCAATGAGCATACGGCCCAATTCTTGTTTTAAGGCCATCTGCTCAGGGTCTGTTTCGTCAAGACCTGACGGATGTTCACGGTAGTGGACGAGTTTTTGATAGACGCTTTCCCAGGGAGCTAATGGTCTGGTGGTTTCGATGAGTGGAGTGGGATGGGCTGAGGTCAATACCTCTACAGCTTCACTACTGTGGGAGAGGGGCAACCAACTTTCGCCGGCGACGAGATGAGGTAAAAACATCTGTGGTGAATAACGGTCCCAAACCTTGATAGGGTGAATATGCATCCGGCCTTTGGCTTGGTAGACGTCAACAAGAATTTGGGTCGTGTCCCGAATGCGGGCTACGGCGGAATGTGCATGTTGACCACGCGTCAGGGCAAAGTAGGCGATCGTGTTCAACTCAAACAAGAAGGGACAGGTGATTTGAAAAAAATTGGCTAATAGCTCATCCGTCGCCCATTCCACCACCAGGGCCGACAGGTTGTCAAATACATACATGGCTCCGGGGCCGTGGCCTTCAATGAGACGGTGGACTTCCCGCGTAAAGCTATCGAAACCCAGGCTGGGGTTTAATTCAATCGTTTCCAGACCAGGGCGAGGCGCCAGCACGCACGGGTGAGATGCGAAGCGTAGATACACAAGGCGCAGGTGGTTAGCGATTGCGGCCTCGGCAAACGGTTCGGCAAAGTAACGGTAATCCTCGAGGCAGTCAACCTGCCAGACGACATTGTCGCCTGACCGGATTCCCTGCAACACTTCATCTAAGGCTTGAATGCCACTATGGGTCGTAGTGTGATCCATTTGGAGTATCCTCTTTATATCTTACAAAAAAGCATCACATGAGCTCGACGCCTAAGTCTATTTTACCTCTTTGTATCAAACGAAAAAAGGGGTCAAATTTCTTTGACCCCTCTGTCTCCAATACCTCTTTGTATTGACAAATAAAATCTACTATAAAAGGGAGCCTTTGTCAAACAAAATGAATGCTATCCTCCCATTTTGTCGGTGAGGAGAATGGCCTCAGCAATCTCCCGCATGGTCTTACGGCTGTCCATGCTGGCTTTGCGGATCCGCCGCCACCTGAGTATAGGTGCCCCCCATTGTTTTAGGCACGTCAATCAAGGGCAAGATGGATTCATATTCGCCGGCAACGAGATGGGGCAAAAACATCTGCGGTGAATAAGGGTCACAAACCTTATCGGGATGAATCTACATCCGGCCTTTGACATGATATACGTCAACCAGAATTTGTGTGATGTCCAGAATTCGGGCTACTGTGGAATGGCTATGTTGACCACGCGTCAAGGCAAAATCGGCGACCGTGTTCAATTCATACAGAAATTGTGACATCTATGCGCACAATATAACCCCAATTGAGCGAAAAAAATAGTTCCTCCCCCCATGGAGACTGTGTCGTAATTACTGTTTTGTCACCCTTCTGAATTTATTTCAGGGTCTCTAAGCCGTTGATTTTATTAGATGCTGAAACAATACTGAATTAAGTTCAGCACAAGGTTCAGAAGCATGACATTTTTTACTATTTCCCCATTACGACACAGTCTAATGGGGGAGGATTCAGGTGGGGGGGGGGAGGTCTCAGAGATCCACCCCCATCCCTCCCTTCCCCCATCATAAGGGGGAAGGAGATGAGATAAGAAACAGCCAGGTGAATATATAAAACCATTGTTGAACAACATCGCGACAAGAAATTGTAATAATCTTTTCGCTCAATTGGGATATAACTCTTACGGGACTAAAGAGACAGATTCCTTTCCCTTATCCTCATCAATGTGGGTGATGGATTGGGCAATTTAAAAATAACCTTGCCCTCTTTTGATCGCTGGAGGGTTACTTTTTTCACCTTTTCGCTCACCCCACCTTTTCTAATTCCTTTTCAGGGTCCGTTTCCATGTAGCAGTCACAAAACTCCTGCAGCCTCTGGTGGTAATTTCGGTCATTTTTGATCATTTAAGCCTCCTCTACGTCTCCCCCCCAATCTTCGTGGTTTAATTTCATTAGTCCGAAGTTCCTCGCTTCCTAATAGAATAACTTCTTGATTTAAGAACTGTTTCTAAGAAATTGAATTCATATTTACATGGCTACAGTCCAAGGAGTTGAAAGGCCCTGTTCTGTAGCGGAGTCATTTCTGTCACTTGATAAAAAGTGGATCCCTTGGGACCAGATTTGATTTGGCAATGGTTTCGGCATCGTGTTCCAAATTCTTTTAAGAGGGTATTGAAGCTCTGGACAGCCAAACCTTCTGGAGTAAGACGTTGTGTCTTCTTCTTTTTGGCCGATGCAGATACTTGGGCGGGTTTCACCGGGTCTCGCTTCTTGCGATTCTCATCCAGATCTTCATCGTCAAACAAAAGCGGGGAGAGTGCTTTTCGCATATGCCATTCCACATAATAAGCCAGCATGCAGATAAAGATGTGGGCCCGCACATGGTCCTCCGTATGATGCCAGATCGGACGGATCAACAGATCGATCCCCTTAAAACTTCTAAAAGCACGCTCCACTTGTGCAAGATTCTTATAGCTCCGTACGGTATCTTCGGCAGATAGACACTCGGCTGATTCGCTGGTGCGAATCACATAAATCCCATCCAATGCTTCTTCACGTTGAATCTGTGCTTCATTACGAACGAATGAAAAGCTCCCCTCTCCGATGGTTACCATAAAGTGCTTTCCTACTTTAAAACGGCCGATCACCTTGCCCACTTTTTTACCTATCTCGTCTTTGCCAAAAGGGGTTCTGCTCCGACCCGCAACTTGCTTGGCAATTCGTCCCAACTCCTTTTCGGTCGCCCTCAATAACTCTTGCCGCTTGCGCCCTCTCTGCTCGGCCAACAACGGATTAAAACAGGCCACTAATCGCTCCGAAGGAAACTCGGGAGATCGAATCTCGGCAAGGTCCTTCTGATCAAATAACGACATCTGCAGATACCCGTTCTCCACTAAGTCTCGGATCGCATGGGAACGTAATGCCGAAATCCATCCGAGTCCCGAATACTCTTTGAGCTTCTCTATCTGTGTCTGCGTCAACATCCCCCGATCTCCTACCAAAACCAGACGGCTCAACCCAAATCCCTTCCGCAGTTTCTCCGCCTGATCTGACACGGTACTCGGATCTCCTGTGTCTCCCGGATAAACCTCCACAGCCACCGGACACCCCTGGCCATTGGTCATCAACCCATAAACAATAATCGGCCTCCCCTTCTTCCCATCCCGATCATGACCAAAACGAGCCAATGGACAACTCCGCCCCTCATAATAACTGCTCGTCACATCATAAAGCACCAACGACCCCTCCGAGAGATGACGAGACGCCAACTTCTTCTCGATCCGTTGCTGCCTGCCCAATAACCAGTCCATTGCCTCATAAAGATCATCCTCATCGGCATCGCTCACCCCCAGTTCTTCTGATAGCGTCGTCATGTGCCACAACCGTGTTGTCGCTAACTTCGAACAAGGATGAATCAACCGCTCAGCAATCATGGCCATAACCAGATCCCGCTCACGGCAATGCGTGGAGGCGATGAGTCCATCCAACCCAAGTTTCTTAATCGTTCCTAGTACTGCTTCCACATGACCATGAGGGATAGATCGTTCAATCACGAAAGCCTCTTTGGAGGCTACCAGGGTCTCATTCTTCAGAACACACCGCAGGGCTTCCACTTTTTCTGAGGGCCAATGGGTAAGATTGGCAATGGTTCGTTTGCGAATCTTCTTTCCTTCACGCCATGCTTCGCGCAGCAGGACGGCAGGTGGGGAGTTACGATTGGGGATGCGCTCAATAAACATGGGAACATAATTATCATATATTTACCTATATGTCAAGCATTATTTTATATTTACATGGGTACAATATAAAATATATCTTTCTGCTTTTTTAATGACATTTCAATAGGATAACCCTATTTAGAAGATATTTTTATGGGGGAACTTCGGATTAG
Source organism: Deltaproteobacteria bacterium (assembly GCA_018333535.1). Classification (GTDB taxonomy): domain Bacteria; phylum Desulfobacterota; class BSN033; order BSN033; family UBA1163; genus RBG-16-49-23. The sequence continues at coordinate 25,628 of JAGXTA010000025.1, forward strand.
TCCTGTTTCTAATTGAAAGATGGACCATACATACAATGGAGATTATTTAAAAATAACTTGACTTAAGTCAAACACATCTTCAGAGACCTTACTTTATGATTTAAACGGAGGGAAAGGGCGGCGATTCAAATAGGCTTATAAAAGACTCAATCGATGATCTTAAAGGAGGGCTCCTATGAATGGCATTAAATTAACACGAATCATATTAGTTGCTCTGATCGCACTGACTGTTGTCGGATTTTCCTCATGGGTTCAGGCTGGCATAGAGTTTTCGGTTACCGGGCCAAATGTCAACGTGACGAAGGACGGCAAGGCAATTAACAAAGAACCCCAGGAGGGGGATAAGTTATACATCTCCTGCAAATTTACACCCACCGGGAGTGATATTGGCCCGTATCAGCCGGTCACCTTTCAATTCAAGGTAAATGGGCAAGTGACAAGGAATGTGCTTGCCCCGGTGACTCCTGGTAAGACGATTTCGATGGGTAATGACTGGACTCCAGGGAAGGCAGGTAAGTATCTCGTCTCATGCGAGGTCAATCCGGATAAAGCATACAAGGAAGCCAACTATGGAGACAATAAAAAAGAGATCTGGGTGACCGTTGCAGAAAAGACACCCATGGTCACCTTAGGTAAAAGCCCAGTCGGTCAGGTAGGAGAGGTTGTTGCCGCGAAGCCCCCAATTTCTTCAGGCACACAGGTGACGACGAGATCTCCCAAGGAAATCGTGGTTGACACGGGAAAACCATTCTTGCCCTTACCCTTACCCGATTTGAAAATCGACACGGTTTGGACGGCGTCAACAACATGTAATCCTGCAGCCTATACTTTGGCTGTAAACGTAGGAATAACGAATGTTGGGAATGCTGCTTCGATGGAAAACCCTGATAACATTGTAAGCATTAAGCCCGATTTTGGACTTGCCGGTAGTTGGAAAGCCATTCCGGCTCTAAGCCCTAAAGAGCATCGGACTGTTCAAGTGCAGCATAAAGCTTCCGGTCAACCCTCTGACCTTGCCGGGAAAAAGGTTGTACTGGATATTCAGCTCAACCCTAAAAAAGCAGTTCCGGAAGGCAACTATGACAACAATAGCACAAAGTTTTCGGTCGACTTTCCATCCAATTTTTGCAAGTGATAGACTTTGGGCAAGAAAGAAGTGCCATATCCAGTTCAACAGGGTCCTGACCAATAAGGAATGGGAATAAGATCAAGACGGGAGTGTAGTGGTCGCTAACAGATTTATCCGGCAGTGGCCGGATGAAAAAAACGGAGGTGAACCATGAGATGGATTGTTAGGATGTCGGCAAGGGTGGTCATGTTAGCGATGTTGAGTATCGGGCCAATGCTATTCTTTGTCTCCCGCGTTGAGTCAGCGTCGCTTGTGAAAAAAAATATCATCGTGGCGGATGCAGAAACAGGAGATACAGCAAATCTCATCCAAGGCCGCAAGGTGAAGATCACCTGCTATTATGAATTCAGCGACCCATTAGTAATTCTAAGTCCACAGAAGGTTCAAGTTTATTTAGATGGCAAATTGGTTGGAACCCAGGCCGTGGAGAGCAAAATATTTGATGCAAATCCGGGGAAATATGTGAATCTCAATTATGCATTGACCAGCCTCCCTGTATTTTGGGACGCAAAAGCCATTGGCACAAACACAGTAAAGTGTAGCTTCGACCCTCACAGTTCGCTTGCGAGTGCGGCCACAACTGTTGAGAGAACATTTGTCGTAGAAGCAACCCCTGTCCTGAAGGTCGGCGATGTCGCCGCGCCAGCTTTGAAAAGCGACACGCCGGTCCTTCCACCTGGCGCAAGTGCGCCAAAGGGACCAGATCCTGTCGCAACGCCTGGACAGTCGATAGACAAGCGTCTGATAGCAAAAATAGCAGAACCTGATCTGATCATCCTCACCGCAAACACAACCATCACGCCTAACTGCGGGATGGGGCAGACCGTTGCAACACTCAACGTGGAAGTGAAGAACATCGGTTTAGGTCCTGTCTTCACGACGCCTGACAAGCCTCTGAAACTCCGTGTGGATGCTGACGCAGGCCTGGTGGATCAGGAAGTGACGGTCGGCGCGCTCAACCCCGGACAAACACTGCCGTTAACAGTGGGACTGAAACCTGTTGGAGCGCCGAAGTCGCTCGCTGGCGCTAAGCTCAAGTTGCAAGTCGCAGTTAATTCCAAATATCCCACCATTGAAGAGGCAAACCATAATAACAATGCGGTCACGATAGGGCTCAGTTTCCCGGCAAACTTCTGTTCGTCGCCCGCAGGGGCGGTCCGGGCGATTCCAACGCCGGCGCCAGGTTCCGGACAACCCGGCGCTCCATCAAGTCCGCAGTTGCCAGCAGTGCAAAAACCTGCCCGGCCTGGGGAACAGAAGCGATGAGTTCGTATCAAGTGGAAAGGGATGATGGATGATTTGGGCCATCTTAATGGCAATTGCCAGTGATAGACAAAAAAGGAGGGTGATCATGAACAGGAGCGCTATATCGAAAGGGTTTTTCCTGGCAGGGTTTGCTGCAATCGCTATAACCTTTCTGATGATTGACGCAGCATTCGTAGAATCCGCCGTCGTGAAACACACACCCAATATGCGCATGACAGACCTGGCAGGGCGGCCAGACGCCGATGAAGTGGAATTCCCAGGGGGTGAGCGAGTGAGCGTGAGAACGATGCGCCGGCTCGAGACGGTAGCCCCGAAACTCCGTGCGCCCGGTGTTTACCGTATGCCTCCGACGCTTCAAACCAAACCCGCAGCCACCGGCACACGGATAAACAATGCGACAGATCTGGCAGCCGCGCTCAAACGTTCCGACAATCAGACCGTGCAACTTCCCTCCGGGCGGCTTGCGACTGTAGGTCAGATCAAGTTCGTCCAGCCTCAGGTGGAGAAAAATCTGGGACGAAGCCTTTCTGCTGTTACTCAACGCCCATCCTTGTCGGGTACAGCCATAAAAATATCCCAAAATACGACAGAGGAAGAATGGAAGAGCATACTCCAGAAACCGGACAACACCGTTCTTGAGTCGCCTAACGGAACACGCATCACTGTCGGAGAGCTAAAGCAGGCATTTCGCACGACGCCACCGGCTGAAAGGGAGAAATGAATATGAATAGCCCCTGCATTAAACGATTCTTCCTATTCTCGCTTGTTTTTGTGTTTAGCGGTCTTGTCGGCTGGGTTTCGCCTGCCCAGGCAAACATCGACGATTTCATCAAGGTGTATGAAAAGATTGAATCGGCTGCCCCACCGGGCACACTCCCTGTATCGAGCGGGGAGATTAAGACTTATAAATCCCTGTTTCAGTGTATCGCGGGTGGAGATGACATCATTGTCTGCACCTACAAATTTAAACAAACGGAGGCTGGTAAGAAGGCAACCGCCGACATCCCGGAGGCCGTCTGGAAGGTGATCGAAGCTTACATCGCATGGAAGGCCGGTGACACATGGGGTGTTGTGAAGCATCTGGGCGCGGCAGCAATGTGTGCAGTTTTGCAGGTGATCGCCGGCGGTTTTGATGCCTGCGGACTGATAAAGGACCTGGTCGAGTTAGGGGAAAGCTTCCTTGATGCGGGGAAGGAGGTAGCAAAATTTTTCAAAGATCTGGGAGAGGGTACTTGGAAAGTTGCAAAGGGAATTTACTGCGGGATAGTCGGGTGTGACGATGGTCCACCGCCGAAACCGAAGGCACAGATCATCTATGAGAAATTCTTCGCACCGAAGGTGCTACCCGACGGTCTGATCGCTATTAAGGCCAAGGATCCCTTTGCGTTTAATAATCTTAAAACCCAGTTGGGGGACCAGGCGAAGGCTCAAGGTTATTCAAAAGACGATATCCTTAAAGCATCGCTTATATACACCAAAGCGGTTGATGCACAATGGACTTCAGATATGGTCCAGAGTGTGTTGAAACAACTATCGGCTGAACGTGACAAGTTTAATACCCCTGGCTCCATCAGCCTGGCGGCCAAATATTCCTGGGATCATTATAATCAGGAATGGGATAAGTATCATAAGGGCGGAGGTTGGCCCAGTTGGCAAAGCTATCCGAATATAACCGTTCCTCGATACTGTAAAGAACGATTCGAAAATTTAGGCTTTGGGCATGTCGATCGCTGGATTGACACCCACAATGAGGCTAAGCAGCTCAATGTCCTTAGCAATTATCAATGGTGCGAAAATGTTTTTTATAAGGGAAACCTGGCAAAGTTCGGTCAGGAGTTCAAAGAACGCGTAGAGACCAGATGCCCGGGCCTCGGTTGCCCCTCGAATGCCGACGAAGCGCTCTGTGATAATTTCTTGAAGCCCTTCGGATTGGGCTGCGTCATCCCAGTGATGGCTCTTAAAGAGCAACCCACACCCAAAATTGGTGGGAAGTTCGATGGTCCCTTTATTGCTGGAGAGCCAAAGAAAGAGACTTTACCGATCATCGTGACGAAACCCGGTCAACCACAAAGTTTACCCGATATCACCAGCGCCGCGCAGATAGTAATCGGCTCCATGGCCGTGCAATGGGGTGCGACGGTCAATGTGGACGCCAAGCAGGCATTCTCATCTCAGAACGGTGTGTGCCAGTTCGTCATTCAATACACTGCGAGCAACATTGGGCTTATTCCGACGGGATCGTTCGACAGTATTTGGAAGAACAGCAACGCACCGGGAAGCTGGAACCGCACGTGGGGGTCCATTGCGTCCGGCGGACAGGACACGCAGAAAGATATGGTCACGCTAAAACCCGGCACAAACATCCTGAACCTCACGCTCGATCACACCGGCAAGGTGCAGGAATCAAATGAGAACAACAACCAGTTCCGGGTGATTGTTAATCTCACAGGAAGCTGCGGCCAGGTGCCGGGGATCGTCCCCCAGCCGCAAGGTGAGCGGAAACCAACTCAACCGCAGAGGCGATAATTTTGGAGAAAGAGGCGAAAAAGGAAACAAGAATTATCCAGCCCAAAATTGACATGAATACATCGATTGGGGGGAGAAAGAAGGTAGAAGTGCCATGAAAAAAGCGACCAGAAAATTTCGACGAATTTTTACGACAGTTACCCCAGCTTTTGCTCACTTGCTGATCATTGTGGTGCTAACAATCGGCTCGACCACTGCAACGGCCCAGCCCAAGCCCAACGAACCTCTTATTCAAGGGTGGATCTATTCGCCCAAATTTAAAGCTCCCACGCCGTACCAGAAGTTTGATTTTAAGCCTGACCTGACAGTGAAGCTTGATCTTGAGATTCCGGTCTGGCAGGGTCCAACTGGTGGAAAGTTTGACTTGGTTGCCTACGCCAAGGCAAGCCCATTCACAGAGAAGTGGCATATTGAGGTCGTCAAACAGGGACCGAGCGGCAACGAAGTGGCGTTGCAGAAGTTCGAGGGCCTGGTCACAGGCTATCAGTTCTCGCTTCCCCTCAACGCCGACTGGTTCAAGAAGCATGGCCCCGGGAAGTACGGAGCCAAGGCCTATCTGAGTCAGACAACATCCCAGAGCAAGGTTACAGGAATGATTGCCGGCCGTGGTTTTGAAATTATCAATCCCCCATTAAAAATGTCAGACCAGAAGCTCGGGGATAATGTGGTGGTTGAACCGCACCAAGCGGCTCCACCGAAGCCACCAAAACGTCCATAACAGCCATGGGAAGAAAGGTGTTGAAATCGGAACGAAGGGTATGAAAATAAATCTCATCTTCAGGGTGATTTATTGGTCTATCTTATTTTTTCCCCTTTACTCTTTCCCCGGTCACGTTTTTGCTAAATCCGACATCACCACCGGACCTCCCATAAAACTTCTCCACCCTGCTGAAGGGACAGTAGTCATTGCCAAGAAACCTCTGATCAAATGCTCCATTCCAATCTCTTTCGATCCGAAGCGGCTTCTTGTTCTCCTGGATGGGACGGACATCAGCGCTCTCCTCAAAATCCATTCTGAAGGATTTGATTATAAGCCGATCGCCGATTTGCCACCCGGGCATCACTCCGTGAGCGTGACCGTCTTTACCCCTGATGGGCAGGAAATAAAACAGGAATTTACTTTTTCAACCCGCCATTCAAAGCCATTTGAGGAGGCTTACTCGAACAATCAAATTACAACCCTTTATGAAAAGTTAATAGATAAATCCGAAGAAGTCCAAAATGCGCCCTCATGGAAAACGGAGTCGAACCTTGCCAGTGAGTCGAAACTGAAAGAAAAGAATTGGGAACTTATGTTTAGAACAAACGTCCGGCACTTCGACCAGCAGCTACGGGCCATACCGCCGCAAGAAAAAGGGTTCGGCGTTGCCAATTACCTCTTTCAGGGAAAATATTCCGGGAGTCGATTCAATTTTCTTGGAGAATTGGGTGATGTTACGATCAATGAGACTGCAAATACCGTTCAAGCCCTTGCGAGAAGGGGAGGGGATTTAGTCTTCCAGTCTAAAGATCTCCATTTACAACTGAGAACTTTCGCAGTAAAAAGTGAACAGCTTATGGGGTTCAATGGTGGATTGGGCATTGGAACAACACCCGCCGACCACCTCATGGGATTTTCAGGGGATGTGGGCTTATTCTCAGACCGGTTAAAATTCAAAACCATTTATGCGAGGGGAGGAGAGGAGGGCAATTCATTTGGGATCTCCACTTCCGAGGGCGCCAGGGAAGGGGATGTCCTCGGATTTCTAATCACCTCAGATTTCTTTAAGCAGAAATTGATAACAGAGGCGGAGATTGACATCTCAAGGTTTGATGGGGATACCTCTGATGAGTTCTCCCGCGAGAAGGACAAAGCCTATCGGGTGAAGGCAGGGGGAACCCTGGGCAAGTTCAATTATGAGGGATTGTATGAATATATGGGCAGGGATTATGAGGTGATTGGCAACCCGGGGCTGCAGAAGAACAGGGAAGGGTTTGGACTGAAGGGAGGGGGCGATTTTAAGAATCATTTGATCAATCTCTCCGTGTCACGGTATCATGATAACGTGAAGAAAGAGGATCTTTTTCCCGTGGTCTATACGAGCCAGGGGACCCTGGATTATACTTTTAAAAAATACCAGAGCCTGCCCATGGGAATCAGTTATCAGAGAACGATGATGAGAAGTGAAAACGAGCCCTTGAACATCGCTCACATCCGGACGGATACGGATACGATCATGGGGAGAATCAATTATGTCAAAATGCCTTGGAATGTTGGGCTCACAGGCAGTTACTCCCACCAGAATGACCGGACAGAGGCTGCGAACGATACCACTGCCATCACTTTTACCTTTGCCTCCTCTGTCATTCTGGAGCGTCCCTCGATTTCCATCTCTCCAGGCTTTACATTCAACCGTTCTATCTCTCATCTTACGGATGTCCGCACCGATGTCTATACGACTACCCTCGACCTAAGGGGAGATTTATTCGATAAAAGACTGACTTATGGGTTCGGCGGAACTTATACCATATCCAAATCGAGCGATGGCTCCTCCAGTCAGGATACGGTCGGTTCAAATTTCAACCTTCTCTACCTCTTGGCTAATAACCTCGGGGGGTTTTTCAGCCCTTCCGTAGGTATTCGGGGCTTCTGTAATAGAACGAACAACCGGATTCATGATCAAACAGTCAACGAATTTGCCTTCTTTCTGGTAATTCAGACAAAGATGGCATTTTCGTTTTAAGGGAGGAAGTGAAATGGGAAATAGGGCCTTATATTGGATGCCTGTGCTGATTGTTTTGACTTTTGTTCAGATCGCGGAAGGTCTTGTGACGACCAGCCCGTCTGTCATCAGCATCCCCAGAGGACTCCAGACAGCGAGATCAATCGGTTACAATATCACCGGGGTTATCGATTGCACTCAGGCGAATTCAACGGGCGGGGTATTCGCAAGCGGACCGAATGTTTTAGGGAGCGTGAATACATTCGTTTCTATTCCTTTAAGTGGAGGTTCAGGGAGAACGACTGAAACGGTTGTTTTACCAATCAGGGTAATGAAGAAGGCTGAATCGTTGAGAGTAAACAGTTTCCAGTACAGAAGAACATTCAGTTACACCTGCGGAAGACCAGTCCCTCCTCCTGAGACGGGTATTGTTCAAATCGCCCTGAGCGGCGAAGCGGCTACCGAATTTGGGATCACGAGGCTTCAGCTCTACTTTGAAAATCGGAGGGCGGAGATTACAGTTAAAAGAAATCAACCCGCCCTGAGGGCTTTTGTGGACATCCGGTATGTGGGCTCCGGGCTTCTTCAAGGATTCTGGGAGGTGGATGGAAGGATCCTTCAGAACGTCAACAGACATCTTGTGTATGGGAGGAGCGTGACGCTCGAGAGCCCGGAAATCCCAAGCTTACCCACCTTTGCCGCTGGCACGCACGTTGTAAGGTTTGTCATCACCAGTCCCCCACCCACACTCCCTCTGCCCGAAGCGATCTATTTTGTTACGGCGGAGGAGTTCAGAGAGAGGCTTGCTATTCGTCTCACTCATCCCGAGAACAGGTCGGAGGTCAATTATTCTCCTTTGACCTTTCAATGGAAAGGCAGGGATCGAGAGGTTGTTTATCTGCTTGAGTTCTTGGAGGAAGGGGGAGAAAAACCCATCTTTTCCGCCTACTCTAAAAACCTTGATTACAGCCTTCCCGCTCCCGTTTTAAAAAATCTATTCTCACAGGGGAAAACGTACCTCTGGAGAGTAAAGGGTTTTGATGCAGAAAACAACAATACCGGAGAGAGCCCTCTTTTCCAGTTTACCTTTAAATAGGATGATTGGGGTGCCAACCTGACTCTATATTTCAAAAGACCTTCCTTCCTCCCCTTTCATATCTTTGTTAGCTAAAACTTGATCTAAGTCAATGAGATTCCTGACGATCGGGGTTATATTTTAACTGAATGAAGGGGGAGAAAGCGTTATGGCAAAGCATATCGATCGTAACATGACGGTGAAAGAGGTTCTGGACCAATATCCGGAGACGGCGAAGGTTTTCCAGAAGTATAACCTTCTCATCGTCGGCAAATCGTGTGGCCCCCATGAGCCTATGGCCTTTTTTACGAAGGCCCACGGGGTTGAATATGAACAGTTTGCCCAGGAGCTGGAAGCAGCCATCACTGCAAAGCCGGAGAAGATCGAAGCGATCGAGATCGATCCTTCCCTGATCGGCGATACGATCTATCAGAAGTTTATAAAAACCGCACTCATCGTCTCGGTTACCACAGGTTGTCTCTATGGGGCGATCAAACTCTTTGAAGCCGGGATGGGAGGCTCTTTCGACGTCCTATCCAAAAGAGCGATTCAGATGCACGGCTCCAGTCAACTGGTGGGATGGGTAGGTCTTTACATCATGGGCTTCTTCTATTTTATTCTCCCCAGATTGAAAGGGACGACCCTGGCGGGAAGGAGATGGGCCCATCTCAGTTTTTATCTCGTCCTGTCCGGATTGGTCATACGAGCGCTCTTCTATAATATTGAACAAACCGGCACCCCTCTCTATCCATTGGTGGCCGGACTTCTGGACACAGGGGCCGCGGCCATCTTTCTTGGAGTCTGTTTAAAAACACTCAAGCAGAGCGCGGAGCCAAAAGGGATTCAGGACAACTTTCTTCTGGCAGGGATGGTCTGGTTTCTGATCAGCGGGATCATTTACTCCATACTCAATCTTCAGCTCTATCTGGGCGCCTTTCCATCGGACAATCCTCTGATCGCAGGGTCGGTCCCTCCGTATCTTTTCAGCGCCTGGGTCCACCTCTTTTTGATGGGTTTTGTCTTCAACTTTATCTTTGGCATTTCCTCAAAGACGGTTCCCTCATTTCTGGATACGCCTCCTGTCCGTGAAGGAATGATTAAGAAATTTTTCTGGGTCTACAATATCTCGCTGATCGGTTATGTGGTCTCCGCGCTTACGAGGATACAGGCGATTTACTTCCTCACCCTTCTTCTCATCGCCCATTTTACATGGTTTTTCATCTTGTCGTTAAGGATCTTTGAAAGGAGGGTGGGAGATTTGGATGATGTCCGGATGGATCGCAACCATGAGCGGTTTATCCGTGTGGGCTATGGCTGGCTGGCCGTCTCCCTTGGAATCGCCCTCTTCCAACTGTTTACCGACGATCCTTATACTCAACATATGCTTCGTGGGGCGGCGAACCATGGCTATACGGTTGGTTTTGTGAGCATGCTCATGATCGGTTATTCGATGAAGATGCTCCCCGTCTTTACGGGGAACCGGATCTGGAGCAGCGCTCTGACAAAATGGACGTTCTGGCTTCTCAATATCGGCAACGGGTCCCGAATCGGATTTGAAATTCTCTCTGCAACGAAAGATCCGACCATCCATCAGATTGTGGGTTTTACGGGGTTTTTGGAGGTGGCGGCTCTCGTCCTCTTTGGAGTCAACATCTGGGTGACGATGACAAAAGAAGAGGCTTATGAAGAGAGGCCCATTGTGGAATTTACTGGAAATGAAACCGTCTATGCCCTGACCGAACAGTTCCCAAGGGTGATTCCGGTTTTAAAGGAGGCAGGGTTTGAGAAGATTACAAATCCACTTCTTCGAAAGACTCTTGGCAGGGCCATCACCATAAGGAAGGCTTGTGAGGAACAGAAGGTCGATTTTAAAGCCTTAAAACCGAAGATCGAATTGGCGATGGGAAAATCCTGATAAGAAAACCAGGAACTCAGGGAAAATCATAAATTGTTTTGAATGAATTCCTGCTTTCATGGCTTCCTAATTCCTAAACGGCTATCCTCCCATTTTGTCGGTGAGGAGAATGGCCTCAGCAATCTCCCGCATGGTCTTACGGCTGTCCATGCTGGCTTTGCGGATCCGTTTGAAAGCCTCGTCTTCGCTCAATCCCTGCCGCTTCATCAGCACTCCTTTGGCCCTCTCAACCAGTTTCCGGATCTCTAACTCTTCCTGGATCACTTTGGTCTTGACCATCAACTCCGTGCTTTCAATGCAGATAGCAGCCTGACTGGCAACAGCGGTGAGCATGTCCTTCTCCGCCTCGGTAAATTGATGGGGATAAGAGGTATAACAGTTGATCACCCCGACGACTTTGTCCTTTATGGCAAGGGGAACGCTGAGCATGGAGACCAGGCTTTCTTTTCTGGCCAGCTCTTTCTCCTTGTAGCGGGGCTCCTTCAGGACATCGAGAATGGTCAGGGGCTTTTTCGTCTGGGCCACATAACCCACCACTCCCTCCCCTAATTTTAGAATCCTCTCCTTCAGGTATTCTTCGCTCATGGTCTGGGTGGCCCGGATTTTCAGAACCTTCTCCTTCTCGTCGAGAAGCCAGAGGGAGCAGATCTTCGAACCCATCACGTTGGCCGTCACCGTCACGATCAATTTGAGAATGTCATCCAGATACCGGTCAGAAGAGATGGCCTTGCTGATTTCCGTCAGGGCCTTGATCTGTTGTTTATAGGATGCTTTTTTATAGAGCAACGGGAAGACTCCTTTCTTCTTGGTAGGAATTAATTTACAAAAAAGGTGGACGATTGTCAACACAACAAGGGAACTATGTTGTAAGTCCCTTCATGGTTCGAGAGCCTCACCATGAACGGACTGGGGTATATAAAAAACAATTGGTTAGCCGTTCGTCCTGAGCGTGTCGAAGGGCGAGCGGCTAATTGTGACACAGTCCCTTGGGGAGAGGAGATTAAGAGGTGTACACTTTTAAATTTTAGCTAACAGTCAATTTTTTCGAAGCGGGGTTTTCTGGTATTTCCCTACAGCGTGCTGATGTTCTTCATAACTTTCAGAGAAATGATGGGATCCATCATTTTTTGATACGAAATAGAGGTGGGGGACCGATGCGGGGTTGAGAGCGGCCATCATGGACTCCTTTCCCGGATTGCAAATGGGGGTCGGTGGGAGCCCCCAATTGAGATAGGTATTAAAAGGTGAGGGCGTTAAGAGATGTTCTTTCGTCAGATTTCCGTCGAAATTGCTAATCCCATAGATGACCGTGGGGTCGCTCTGAAGGGGGATCCTCCGTTTTAAACGGTTGTGAAAGACGGCTGAAACAAGGGGTTTCTCTTCAGAGAGGGAAGCTTCTTTTTCGATGATGGAGGCAAGGATGACCGCTTCCCGTGGAGAAATCCCCAGCTGAGAGGCTTTTTCTATCAGATCAGGCCCGAAAATCTTCCGGAACTGATGGGTCATCATCCGGATCATCTCTTCCGGCTCCATCTCCTTGATGAAATGGTAGGTATCTGGGAAGAGGTAACCCTCCAGTGTCATTCCACCCTTTTTTTGAGGGGAATCTTCAGTCTGATTTGAGAAATGCTCCAAAAGGCCAAGAGAAGCAATGAATGCAGGGGAAGCAGCCTTTTGGAGAAAAGTGGTTTTTTCGGCGATACTCAGGTCTTCGAGGAGTTGCCCGATTTGGGAGAGCGTATAGCCCTCGGGAATGGTGACGAGATGTCGCTTCACCTGTCCTTTGGCCAGGGAGCTGAGGACTTCGAAGGGAAGCATCCGGGTATGGAATTCATACTCCCCGGCCTTGATCTCCCTTTTTTTCCCAAGGAGAGTGACCATCCCGATAAAAAATTCCCTGTTCCGTATGATTCCCTCCTGTTCGAGTAAACCGGAGATTTTTCTAAGGGGCGTTCCTTTTTTAATCATGATGACCTTGGTCAGGGAAGTGTGGGAGGGTGGAATCAGGAGGAACCAGAAGAGGAGGGACGCAAAAAAGAGAATTGCAAAGAGGCAGACAAACAGGGTTTTATGCCGGCGGGAGAGGTTCATCTTTTCGGCTCCCGATCTGCTGGAGATACCCCTGTAGAATAAGTACAGCGGCCAATTTATCAATCACTCCCTTTCTTTTCTTCCGGGAGAGGTCGGCTTTTAGCAGGGTTCTTGAGGCCTCGACCGTGGATAGCCTTTCATCCCATGTGTCTACGGGCAGGTGTATCTTATTTTTAAGGTCGTCAACCCAGGCCAAAACGAATTCTGCCTGTTTGCCCAGGGAACCGTCCATATTTTTTGGAAGTCCGACCACTATCTTCTCTATTTGGAATTGAGAGATGATGTCAACAAGCTCCCTGAGGTCATCTTCCGTGGCCTTCCGTTTGACCGTTTTGAGGCCCTGGGCAGTTATCCCAAGCTCATCACTGATCGCCACCCCAATTGTTTTTGATCCGACATCCAGACCCATAATCCGCATTAACTTTTTATGACTCATTTGACTCTTTGTTGTCAATACTTTTTTTTGAATGGTTCAGGGCTGCCATTTAAAATTAAAAAATGTGCTAACTTATAGTTATCACAAGAAAAACAAAAATTTCTTGACAATAGATGGAGTGTTTGTTATAAATTGCACAATCTAATCCGGAGGGAGGTTATTTTTATGGATTTTTCATTGACAGAAGAACAAATAGCAATGCGTGATATGGCCAAAAACTTTGCGGAAAAGAAGATTGCTCCCACCATGGAAGAGGATGAGAAAGAGCACCGTTTCCGTAAAGAGATCGTTAAAGAGATGGCAAACCTGGGCTTCTTCGGCTGCATCGCTCCTGAGAAGTACGGCGGAAATGAGACAGGATATATTGCGGCTTCGATCATGGCAGAAGAGATCGCACGGATTTCTCCTTCCTGGGGGCTTCCCTTCAATCTTCAGATGAACTCGATTCAGTCCGTCCTTCTCAATTTCGGAACAGAGGAACAGCGTGAGAAATATATCCCCAAATTGATCAATGCTGACCTCTTCGGTTGTTTTGCCATCACCGAGGCGAATTCAGGCTCTGATGTGGCATCGATGAAGAGCCTTGCCGAGGAGAAGGAGGATGGGTTCATCCTCAACGGGAGCAAGATGTGGATTTCAGGAGTTCCGGTTGCCGATCTCGGGATCGTCTACGCCTATACGGACCGGTCCTTGAAACATCGGGGAATCTCGGCTTTTCTTGTCGATATGCATTTGCCGGGGGTGACACAGAAAGCGATTGAGACAAAATTAGGGCTTCACTGCGCACCGACCGGAGAGATTTACTTCGACAATGTCAAACTCCCCAAGGACAGCCTGGTGGGCCAGAAAGGGGATGGGTTCAAGATCTGTATGTTCATGCTCGACAATACGAGACTCTCCTGCGCTTCAAGGGCGGTTGGTGTGGCAAGGGCCTGCAAGGAGCATTCTGTCCGTTACGCCAACGAGCGGGAGCAGTTCGGACAACCCATCGCCAATTTTCAGATGATCCAGGAGCAGATTGCGGAGATGGTTGTGGAGGAGGAAGCGGCAAGGCTTCTGGTCCACCGGGCCGCCTGGAACAGGGACCGGGGACAGAGAAATTCGGTTGAGATCTCCTGCGCCAAGTTTTATGCGGCAGAAGTGGCGGTCAGGGCAGCAAACGCCGCGGTGAAGATTTTTGGCTCCTACGGTTTTTCGAGCGAATATCCTGTGGAGAGACTTTACAGGGATGCCAAATCTTACCAGATCGTGGAAGGGACATCCAATATTCAGAAGATGATTATCGCAAGAAATGCATTGGGGCTTAAATGAGTTAACTTAGGTTACGGTTACGAAGCCCGTTTCGGTTAATGGTCACGGTTACGTGAAAAGAATTTAGAGACGATAAACGTAGCCTTTTATTAACAATACGGGCCTCGTTACCCTTACCGTTAGCCTTTATTTTCTAACAAATTGGTATATAAGAGGAGGTTCGTATTATGGGAACATCTGTAACAGTGCCAATGGTGGGTAAGATTGTTTCTGTTTCTGTGAAACCAGGAGATCAGATAAAAGAGGATGATCAGGTGGCTGTTCTGGAAGCAATGAAGATGGAGATGCCGATCGTTGCGCCGGTCACCGGAACCGTAAAAGAAATCAAGGTGACCCCGGGCCAGGAAGTCGAGGCTGAAGCAGTGATTGCAGTCATTGAGTAGGAATTGAGGGGGACGGAATTAGCCGGTAGATATGGAATTTCTGTCTGAATTGAATATAAGGCCGATGACCGCTGGAGATGTAAATGCGATTGTTGAGATCGATCTCAAAGTCATTGGGAAGTCGCGGCCGGATTACTGGAAAAAGATGGTTCCTGAAAACCCGCAGCACCCTTTCCTCTCCCTGGTGGCTGAGGTTGAAGGAAAGGTGATCGGGTTTGTGCTCGGAGAGGTGAGCGGGTGGGAATTCGGGGTTCCTGATACAATCGGATGGCTCAGCATTATCGGGGTGGATCCGGACCACCAGCATAAAGGGGTTGCAAGAAGATTAAGCCAGGAATTTGTAAAAAATCTAAAGGCGATGAACGTTGGCGTCATTTATACATTGGTGAACTGGAATGACTGGGACCTCCTCAAGTTTTACAAAGCCATGGGTTTTACGAGAGGAGGAGATATGATCAATCTGGAGCTGAAGATCGATTGAGCCTGGAGGAGCGCCCCGAAGGGGCTTAAGGAGCGGGGCTTTGCCCCTTGAGGAGTGTCCTGCTACGCAGGACTTGTGGGTGGAGGATAAAGGATTTTGCCTCTTACCTCAAGGTCCGAAGGACCGAACCTCAAGCCATTTATGGTGCTCCTCAAGCGGAGCGATCTTCCTGCGAAATGAAAGGAGATATAGATGGGGAGATTGGAAGGTAAAGCGGCTGTTGTAACGGGCGGAGGAAGAGGCATCGGAAGAGCGATCTGCCTTGCCTATGCCAAAGAAGGCGCGGATGTGATCGTCAATTATGCGTCTCAAGAGAAACCCGCGCAGGAAGTCGTTGAGAGGATCGGGAAGATGGGCCGGAAAGGTGTGGCCATCAAAGGCAATGTGGCCCTCAAGGCCGATGCGGAGAAGATCATTAACACCTGTATTGACCATTTCGGAAAGGTTGACATTCTGGTCAACAATGCAGGGGTATCCAAACCCAATATGCTTTACAAAATGTCAGAGGAACAGTGGGATGAGGTGATTGACATTCAACTTAAAGGTCCATTCCTTTGCACTCAGATTGCCTCCAAATATATGATGGAGAGAAAATACGGAAGGATCATCAATGTGACCTCTTCAGCCGGATTGTGGGGAACAAAGGGGCAGATCAACTACAGTGCGGCAAAGGGAGGGGTCGTTGCGCTGACCAAATCGGCTGCGCGGGAATTGGCGGGGCATGGAATTACGGTGAATGTGGTTCAGCCGGGATATGTGGGTACGGAGATGTTCGACAAGGTTAAGGCAGACCCTAAGCTGATGGAGATTTACACGGGAAGGATTTTGTTGGGCCGATTTGCGGAACCGGATGAGGTCGCCCATACCTTCGTCTTCCTGGCATCGGATGAGGCGAACTATATCACCGGCCAGCTCATCTGCGTGGATGGCGGGCTGGGAATGACCTGATAAAGTTCGGAGTTATGAGTTCGGAGTTTTAAATCAAAAACAGAAAGGGGGGTGAAATAAATGTCAGCAATACCTGATAAGATTGAAACTTGGCAAATGGTTCAACCCACAACCAAAAACAAGGAGACAGGAGAGGTCATCCCAGGGAAGTTGGCTAAAACTTCTATTCCAGTTCCAGCATTAGGGCCTGGGGACGTTTTGGTCAAAGTGGCAGGATGCGGTGTTTGTCATACGGATTTGGGATACTTTTATGATGGCGTCCCAACCGTATCCAAACCGCCATTAACCCTGGGACACGAAATCAGTGGAACCGTCGTAGCAGGGGATGAAAAGTGGGTCGGAAAAGAGGTCATTATCCCTTCGGTGATGCCCTGCCGTCAATGTTTGCTCTGCAAAACCGGTCGTGGGAATCGATGCTTAGCCCAGAAGATGCCTGGAAACAGCATCGGGATCTATGGAGGAAATTCAAGCTACATTCCGGTTCCTTCCATTGATCTCTGTGAGGTCAGGAATCGGGGAAGCATCCCTTTGGAACACCTTGCGGTGGTGGCTGATGCCGTGACCACACCATACCAGGCAGCCAAAAGGGCCGATCTCCAGCCAGGGGATAATGTCATCATCGTCGGGGTGACCGGAGGAGTCGGTGTCTACATGGCTCAGACAGCGAAAGCTCTGGGAGCAAAAGCGGTCATCGGTATTGCAAGGAATCCTGAGAAATTGCAAAGGGCATTAAAGTATGGCGTTGACTTCACCATCAGTTCTCAGGATAAACAGGTTAAAGAAATCCGGACCGAATTTCGGGAAATCTGCAAGAAGAATGGGTTAGAGGCTGGTTTTGGCTGGAAAATATTTGAGGTGAGCGGAACCAAGGCGGGTCAGGATCTCGCCCTGGAATTCCTCTCTTTTACGGGTAAACTGGTTCTGATCGGCTTTGGGATGGCCAAAAATGAATACAGCATGTCAAGACTGATGGCCTTCGATGCGGATATCCTTGGAACCTGGGGATGCCTGCCCGAATATTATCCCATCGTGTTGGATATGGTTCTCACCAAGAAGATTGATATTGCACCTTTTGTCGAGGTGAGACCTATGAGCCAGATTGCATCGGTCTATGATGAGGTTCACAAAGCTGGCTCTCCAGCTAAGAGGATTGTGCTGACACCTGATTTTTAAGATGGAAATTCTAAATCCGAAGCACGAATTTCGAAACAATATCGAATGACCAAAATTCAAAAAAGAGAATAAGAAAGGTTTAGATCATTTGAAATTTGCGATTTCGGATTTGTTTCGGATTTCGATATTCGGATTTCGGATTTAATGAGGAAGTAGCCATTTTTAAATTAACCTAAGCTTACTGATACCAAAAAAGAAAGGAGGAAATTTTATGTCATTAAAGTGGATGCCACGAGAGCATGAGATGAAAAACCACAGCCGGTATGGATCAGAGCATTGGGGGACCGAGGCCCCATGCACGGTGTACGAGAAAAGACCTTTGAAGGATCCGAAGGGAAATGTCATCCCCGGGCTTTTCAATGCCTGGATCAGGCTCAATAATCCCGCTCAGTACAATTCCTACACCACAGAGATGGTGAAAGGGGTTATTGCGGGATTTGAAAATGCCTCCACCGACCGCTCGGTGGTGGCCGTTGTATTTACGGGAACAGGCCCTTATTCCTTCTGCACCGGCGGCAACACCAGGGAGTATTCCGAATATTACAGCATGCGGCCCGAAGAGTATGGGGCTTACATGGAGCTCTTCAATAACATGGTGGACTCCATTCTCATGTGCAAGAAACCCGTTATCTGCCGAGTGAATGGCATGAGAGTAGCAGGAGGGCAGGAAATAGGCACGGCCTGCGACCTGACCGTCGCCTCTGACCTTGCCGTTTTAGGACAGGCAGGTCCCCGGCACGGCTCCGCTCCGGTGGGCGGCGCTTCTGACTTTCTTCCCTTCTTCCTTTCGATTGAAGATGCCATGTGGAGCTGCATCAGTTGCGAGATGTGGTCTGCGTATAAGATGTGGCGCAAGGGTCTCATCTCCAAGTGCGTTCCCGTTCTCAAAGATGAAAAAGGACAATGGGTTCGAAATCCACAGGTCATTACCGACACCTATGTGAAAGATGGCGACCTCGTCTATGGAGATTTAAAGACCGGAGACGAATTCAAGAAGGCTCGGGAATGGGTGAACAATAAGCTGAAGAACAATGAATATGACTTTGCCCTTCTCGATGCCGAGGTGGAGAAGATTTGCTGGACGTTTGCAAATCTCTTCCCCGGCTGTTTGATCATGTCCATTGACGGCATTCGGAACAAGAAGAAGTTCTTCTGGGATCAGTCCAAGAACATTAACAGACACTGGTTGGCGGCCAACATGATGGGTGAGGCGTTCCTCGGATTTGGTGCTTTCAACACCAAAAAGATCACCGGCGCTGACACAATCGATTTCATCAAATACCGCCAGAATATTGCCGAAGGAAAACTCATGGATGAAACTTTCTATGAGGAAGTCCTGGGAAAACCCCAGAGCAAATAAGGTGAAAATGGTTTGTAAAACTGCACCCTTTGGGTCTGGAAATTTTCCCTGCCCAAAGGGTGTTTTTTTAGGATTTTAAAATTTTAACATAATAATATTTACCCTCTCCCTTGACGGGAGAGGGTGCGGGTGAGGGTGAACAGACTTTAATTCCCCCTCCCCTTCGTCCCCTCCCCTGCCTTCGCCGAAGCGGCTACGCGCAGGCAGGCGTCAAGGGAGGGGATATAATGGGAATGGAGGCGAAACCGATGGCATTCAAACATATCCAGATCGAATTCAAGGACGGGGTGGCTTTTATCACCTTAAACCGTCCCCCCCTTAATTGGTTGAACCTAGAAATGATGGAAGAGTTCAATGCCTATCTTGAGAACCTGATGAAAGAAAAGTCCCTGAAGCTCCTTGTCATTCAGGCGGTAGGGAAGGCCTTTTCCGTGGGTGTGGAGGTGGCGGATCATCTCGGGGATCTGGGACCGAAAATGATTGAAACATTTCATAAGATGTTCAGGCTCATGGATAAACTGAAAGTCCCCTCTATTGCGGTGGTCAACGGAGCTGCACTCGGGGGAGGCTGTGAACTGGCTCTTTATTGTGACATGGTGATTGCTACGGAGAAGGCAAAGTTTGGGCAGCCTGAAATTCAGGTTGGCGTCTTTCCGCCCATTGCCGCTTTGATCTTTCCAAGGATGATCGGACGGAAGAAGGCGATGGAGTTAATCCTCACAGGCGATACGGTTGGAGCTCAGGAAGCCCTGACATTGGGGTTGGTCAATAAGGTTGTTCCCGAAGCCTCGCTCGGCGAAGAGGTGAATGGATTCATTGAGAAGTTTAAAAAATTGAGCGGAATCGTATTAAAACTGACAAAAGAAGCTGCGCTTGCAGGTCTTAACGACGACATGGATAAAGGGCTCAAAGCCATTGAGAAGATCTATCTCGATCGATTAATGAAGACGGATGATGCCACCGAAGGCCTCAAAGCCTTCATGGAAAAGCGAAAACCCACCTGGAAAGACATCTGATCGATAAGGGAGGCCTCCCTGGCCTCCAAAACCTATCTTCCCCTGTTTCAATAGCCTCAAAATTCCAACCTGTTCCTCTCGAATTCCATAACCATTGCACCTGTAATAAAATTCCCTTGACACACATTTCCCACCTTTGTATATTCAACCAACCCCAAAGCGAGTTCTTATCAAAGCCGTGAGAGGTGCCGATGGCCGATTTTTCGCCAGGCTACTATAAGACGATCAAAGTGATCGACACGTTTAGCGAGCGGACCGGCAATGTCTTCGCCTGGCTATGCGTCCCGCTCGCAATCGTCGTCTTCTACGAGGTCGTGTCGCGCTATTTCTTCGACGCCCCGACGATCTGGGCCTACGACCTTTCCTACATGCTGTACGGCGCGCTGTTCATGCTCGGCGCCGCCTTTGCGCTGCGCCGCGGCGCCCACATCCGCACCGACATGCTGTGGGAGAAATTCTCCGAAGCCACCAAAGGCAAGATCGATTTCTACGCCTACATCCTGTTCTTTTTCCCGGGCATGATCCTGTTGTTTGCCACCAGTATCGATGATGCCTGGCATGCCTTTAGGTTTGGCGAGCTGTCCGAGCAGACGCCCTGGCGCCCTTACTTGTGGCCGCTCAAATCGGTGGTGCCGCTGACCGCGCTGCTGCTGATGATCCAGGGCGTGTCGGAAATTCTGAAAAGCTGGTACATGATACGCACCGGCAGGGAATTCGAGCACAAGATCGGAGGTGAGATTTGAGCGGCCTCGAGGGTCTCGGCTTGATCATGCTGATTATAATGATCGGGGTGATTTTCATCGGCTTCCCGATTTCGTTCACGTTGTTGATCCTGGCCCTGGTCTTCGGCTACGCGGGTCTTGGCCATATGGTGTTCGACCTCGCCTATCTGCAGACCATCGGCCTGATGAAAATGGAGGAGCTGGCGGCGGTGCCGTTGTTCATATTAATGGGTTATATCACCGAACAGGCGGGCCTGATGGAGAGGCTGTTCCGCGCATTTCGCGACCTGCTCGCACCGGTGCGCGGGGCGCTTTACATCGGGGTGATCCTGACCGCGGCGGTGTTCGCCATGGCTACCGGGATTGTGGGCGCGGCGGTCACGGTGCTCGGCATCATGGCCGCGCCAATCATGATCAAGGCCGGTTACGACTCGCGCATGGCTTCGGGTTCGATCGCCGCGGGCGGCACGCTCGGGATCCTGATTCCGCCCTCGGTGATGCTGATCGTCATGGGCCCTGTGCTGGGCGTGTCGGTTGCCGACCTGTACGCCGCGGCTTTCGGCCCGGGATTCCTGCTCGCCGGCATGTACATCATGTACACCCTGGTGCGCAGTTTTCTCAATCCCAAGCTCGGCCCTCCGGTGCCGCCGGACGAGCGGCCCACGTCCGGGGTAATCGTGATCAAGGAGATGTTCTTCGGCATGATTCCGCTCGGCATGCTGATCACCTGCACCCTGGGTTCGATCCTGCTGGGACTGGCCACGCCGACCGAAGCCGCCTCCGCTGGTTGTTTCGGCGCGTTTGTGCTTGCGCTCTCCTATCGGAAGTTTACTTTCGCGGGCCTTAAGAGCGCCTGCATCAGCACCATGAACACTTCGAGCATGGTCCTGTTCCTGGCGATGGCCTCGAATATTTTCGGCGCGGTGTTCGCGCGGCTGGGAACGGCCCAATGGATCACGAGATCGCTGCTGGCCCTGCCGCTGCCGCCGATGATGATGCTGCTGCTGGTCCTGGTGTTGATTTTCCTGCTCGGCTGGCCGTTCGAGTGGCCCGCCATCATCCTGGTGTTCCTGCCGATCTTCGCCCCGGTGGTACAGGCGCTCAATTTTAACCTGGTCTGGTTCGGCGCGCTGGTGGCGGTCACCATGCAGACGGCATTCCTGTCGCCGCCGGTCGCGATGTCGGCCTACTACCTGAAGCAGGTGGTGCCGCAATGGAGCCTGGGCACCATTTACAAGGGGATGTTCGATTTCATGTGGATCCAGTGCGCCTGCATCCTGATCGTATTTTACGCTCCCAGCGTCGCGCTGTGGTTGCCTACCACACTGACTGAGCGGGCTACGATCCAACGTATGGCGCCTTCAAGCGCGGAGGACACCGCCACCGAAAATGCGCAGGGAAAAGACTCGCTCGATGAGGAATACAGGAGCGAAATGCCAAGAGAGGAGGGAACGGAGGCAGAAAAAAGCAGGACCGAGAAGTAAAGGCGTATGGGTTCTACACAACCGGGTTTATCTATTTTATTAACGAAAGGAGAAGACAATGAGATTATCAGCTTTGAAAACTCTTTTGCTTGTAACGGCGGTATCCCTGGGCTTAGGGATTAGCGGACTGGCGTTGGCGCAGCAGCCGGCTGCCCCGGCGCCGCGCGTGCTCAAAATGCAGTCGACCTGGCCGGCGGGCGGAACACTGCAGGAAAACTTCAAGTTGTTCGCCGAGCGCGTGGACAAGCTCACCGCCGGCGCCCTGAAGATCGAGACCATGGCGGGCGGACAGGTGGTGCCGCCATTCGAAGTGCTCGACGCCATCAACAAGAAGGTCCTTGACGGCGGGCAGGGGGTGACTTACTACTGGCACGGCAAGAACTCGGCAGCGACGCTATTCGCGTCCACGCCGGCCGGGCCTTTCGGCATGGACCATATGGATTTCCTGGGATGGATGTATGAAGGCGGTGGGATGGAGATGTACTGGGATTGCTACCAGAACACGATCAAGATGAACGTGGTCGCCTTCCCGATCATGCCGGCCAGCCCGCAAGCCTTCGGCTGGTTCAAGCGGCCGATCAAGGACCTGAAGGACTTCAAGGGTATGAAATGCCGCCAAACGGGCATCGTCGCCGAGATCTTCCAGCGCATGGGCATGAGCACAGTCAACATGCCCGGCGGTGAGATCGCAGCCGCGGCACAGCGCGGCGTGATCGACTGCGCAGAGTGGGTGACCCCCGTCGAGGACCTGAAGCTGGGCCTGCCGCAGATATACAAGTACTACTACACGCCGGGCATGCACGAGCCGAGCGTGGTCGCCGAGTTGATCATCAACGCCGACGTATGGAAGAGCCTGCCGGCGCAACAGCAGGAGGTGATCCGCTCCGCCACGATCGAAACCTACGTGCGCTGGTGGGTAAGGTGGCAGAAGCAGAATGCCGATGCGCTGGAGGAGATGCGCACCAAATTCGGCACACAGGTCCTGCGCACGCCGCCCGAGATCCTGACTGCGTTCCTGAAGGCGTGGGACGAAATTGCCGTGGAGGAGTCGGCCAAGAACCCCGTATTCAAGAAGGTCTACGATTCACAGCGTGAATGGGCATCGAAAGTGGTTCCGGCCAAGCGCTTCTTGACCCCGCCCTACTCTTTCGCTGCCAATTACTACTGGCCGCCGGGAAAAGCGACACCGGCCAAGGCGGCTAAACCGGCTGCGCCGGCGAAGAAGTAGCGTTTCCACTCAACCTCTGCAACGCCGGACCGGGCAGCAACGCCCGGCCCGGCGTTGTGCCAGAAAGTCAGGCGTCGGTCATTCCAGACGATGCCACCGAAGGCCTCAAAGCCTTCATGGAAAAGCGAAAACCCACCTGGAAAGACATCTGATCGATAAGGGAGGCCTCCCTGGCCTCCAAAACCTATCTTCCCCTGTTTCAATAGCCTCAAAATTCCAACCTGTTCCTCTCGAATTCCATAACTATTGTCATAGCATTCCTTTTTTGATATAGTGGGGCAAATTGCGATGGGAGATTCGGATATTGAAAAATTTTCAGATCGAACTTATTAATCAGTCAATCATTGAATTGACAAAAATCTCCCCTCTTTGGCAAAGAGGGGTAGGGGGAGATTTTCAGAAGATATTGGACTTCTTAGTAAAACTATTCTTGGAAGGGGATAGGTTTTTGTTTTCTGTGCGGCATTAGATATTTGATAAACCAAAGGTGGTCACAATTTGTGATCACCTTGCAGAGGTGAAATGAAAGCACTTGTTCCCTTAGGGGT
>JAGXTA010000026.1 GCA_018333535.1 Deltaproteobacteria bacterium
CAAGGGCTACCACAAAAGCATCATAGGCTCTGACCGGGTTATTAGGGGCCACGTAGTCTTCAATGCTGGGTGGAAACAGGCCGAGTTGAAAACGATCTCCATATCGATAGGCCATTGGGATTCCTCCTCTGTTGGGCTGCATTGTATCATATCGATATGGAGACAGGTAGAGTTTTTTCATTCGTTATGCTAAAAATTGTTACCCCTCACCCTCCCCATTGTGACACAGTCTCTCAAGGGGGAGGGAATACGTAGGGTGCCCCAATTGCTCCCCTCGGAGACTGTGTCGTAATTAGCCATTCGCCCTTCGACACGCTCAGGACGAACGGCTAAGTGATTGATTTTTAACATGCCGTAGTCCGTTCGTGGTGAGGTTCTCGAACCATGAACGGAATTACGACACAGTCTCTCGCGGGAGAGGGGTAGGGTGAGGGGGGAGGATGATCAATGGAAGAAGAGAAGAAAGAATTTGAAGAGATTCGAGTCGGAGAGAAGATTAAAGAATTGAGAGAGAAAAAGGGGCTCTCACTCAAAGACCTTGCTGACATAACCGGATTTTCAACTGCTCTGCTCTCTCAGATGGAGAATCATCTCGTCTCTCCATCCCTCGGGACGATTATCAAGCTGGCAGGGGCCTTGGAGGTTAGGGTGGGTGACTTCTGGGGCGAAACCGAAGGAGAGCCTTTCACCATTGTGAGAAAGGATGAGCGAAAAAGGGTTTCCCGTTTTGCCTCAAAGGACGGGGTGAAGTACGGTTATTCGTATGAATCTCTGGGGTTCGACAAGAAAGAACGCCATATGGAGCCTTTTATTGTAACGCTCGAGCCCGCAACGGTGAAAACCGCCAAGACATCTGTCCACGAAGGTGAGGAGTTCATCTTTGTCCTCGAAGGCGAGATGGAGGTCATCCTCGGAAATCATACCGATGTCCTCTATCCCGGCGATTCCATATATTACGACTCAACCATTCCCCATAAGGTCCAGTGTCACCAGGACAAGATCACCAGAATTCTGGCGGTGCTCTATACGTCAAGCAAATAAATAGGGGGATCAGGTAATCATGGAACCAGGATGAAGGGTGTCAGGAAACCAGAAATATCAGGAAAGAAGTTAGCCTGATGTTCTGATATCCTGATCTCCACTACCTGATTTCCTGGTAGCCTGATAGCCCTGTAAAGGTCGAAAATGAAAAAATTTTCTCTCTTGGCGCTCGCAATCATATTCCTCGCCATATTACCAGACCTCACCTTCAGCCAGGATTCTCTTAAGGTGGGGGCATTGGTCCCGTTCACGGGCCGATGGGGGGATTCGGGAAGGGAATGCGCGAGAGGACTCCTCGATGCCGGCAAATGGATCAACCAGCGCGGGGGAATCTTCGGCAAAAAACTGGAGATCATCCTCATCGACGATTCCTCTCAGCCGGCTGAATTCTTAGCCGCCTTTCGAAAATTGAACGAGGCGGACCGCATTCTCCTCCTTTATCTCTACTCTGCTGAGACAGGGCTTGCCCTTCTGCCCCATATCAATCTCCAGCGCATTCCCACACTGACCGGCTCTTTTCCTGTCCACCTCGCCGATATCTCTAAGGCTCCCTACCTGTTTTCAATCACCCCCACCCCCCTTGATCTAACAAAGATTGCCATGAAGTTTATCTCGGAAAGACCTGATTTAAAAACGAGGAAACCAAAGGTCGTTTTCATCAGCTTTTCTGACCCTACCGTAAAACACTTTCTCGATGAGGCGAAGTCCTATGCAAAAACGCTCGATTTGGAGATCGGGCCGGACATCTTTATTCCGGATATTGCTTCATTGAAATCTCCCTCTCTTGTTCTGGCGCCCTTGAAGTCCTACCAACCGGACTTTGCCTATCTGAACATGACCTCCAGAGAAGCCTCTATCCTCCTCCAGGAAGTCAGGGGAATGGATCTCAAAACCCGATGGCTTTGTAGCATGAAGGCCTTTGATGAAACTCTTTCGGCTTTCGACGGAGTCTTCGGAGTGCAGCCCGTCTCCCCTTTCGGAGAAGAGGTTCCCGGGATGGCAGAGATCAAAGAAGCCCATCAGAAATGGCATCCCTACGATTCGCATACCCTCTCCTATGTCGAAGGATGGGTCACGGTCAAAGTCATGGCAGAAGCCCTCGGGAGATCTCTCCCCGAACAGGGATTCTCCCGTGAAAGGGTGAAGATGGCTTTCGAAAGCTTTAAGAATTATGTCGTCGGAGGCATTCTCCCTCCCCTTACCTTTACCGCCCGGGATCACCGACCCAGCACGGAATCCCGGATCTTTATCGTCAAAGACGGAAAACTTTTAAGACACACCGGCTTCATCGCCGTCGGAAGATAAACCAGATCTGATTACATCGATGAGGAACCGATTACACAGATTAGAAATGCATTGATAAATCAAGAAAAATCTGTGGAATCTTTCTTAAAAATCTGCGTAATCAGAGAGCGAATTTAGTTTTTCAGAGCTCTCGTAAGTTTAACTTGACAGCCCCCTTTATATTAAGTAGATTTAACCAAACTTCACTGAATGGGGGGAAAATACTATTAAAGGAGGGAGGCATATGAGAGGGAAACGGTTTATTTTATTTGTAGGTGTTTCTTTTTTAATGATCGGTTTATTGAGCATCCAAGCATTTGGCACAAAAGCCTATGCTCAGGGAAAACCGATAGTCATCGGGGCGCCTTTACCCACTGCATTTCTCTATGGCTGGACAGCGGATAGAGGCTTAAAATTAGCTGCGGAGGAAATCAATGCCGCTGGAGGGGTCACTGTGGGGAGAGAGAAACGGCCCTTTAGGGTTGATGTGATGGATACCCGTGACCTTGAGCCTGTCGTGCCGGTGAGCGATGCTCTGTTAGTCCTTGAGAAACTCATTCTTGAAAGGAATGTTGATTTCATTGCCGGTGGCCCAGCGCGATCAGAAGCAGCCCTTGCAGCAATGGATTTGTTATCCAAATATAAAAAGGTGTCCATATTGACTACGGGCGCGCTCACTCCAGCCTACCACAAAAGAGTGGGAGACGAATATGATAAATTCAAATATTGCTTCAGGATTTCCGGTGAGGTCGGCTGGTTGGTGACCGGGGAGTTCGTTCCCAAGCTGATGGATATCAAAGCAAAACTCGGACTCAACCGACTTTTTATCATGGTTCAGGACGTTGCCCATGCCCGAGCCACAGGCGACCTCACAGCGAAGCTGGCTGGAGAAAAAGGATGGGAGGTCCTTGGCAGGGAAATTTATCCAACCGGGACCACAGACTTCTCCGTAGGACTACTGAAGGCGAGAAAAGATAATGCGCAGGTGATCCTTATCGTAATGGATATGCCTGAAAGCTCGGTTCTACTGAAGCAGTGGTTTGATTTGAAGATTCCTGCTCTTCCCTTTGGGACCATCATCGCTGCCGCCGAACAACCAGGATTCTATAAAGCCACAGAGGGAAAAGGTGAATACTGTATGGCAAGCGTCGTCAATGCGGGCAATGCCCCTTCAAATGCGACCCCCTGGACAATGAAATTTGTGGAGGCTTATCAGAAAAAATATGGGTTGGAACCCGAGGGTTACGGGGCTTCCTCAAGTTATATGGTGCCCTATGTGTTGAAAGATGCCATTGAACGGGCGGGTTCTCTCAAATCAGATGATATTGTGGCGGCCCTTGAAAAAACAGATCTGATGGGAGTCTACGGAAGAATCAAATTTAATCCCAAGAACCATCAGGTGGTCCCCAGCACGGATCCAAATGAGGGAGCAGTCGGAACGATCTTCCAATGGCAGGCAGGGAAAAGGGTGGTGGTCTTCCCATCCAAAATCGCCATGGGTGAGATCAAACTCCCTCCCTGGATGAAGAAATAGAGAAGAGTTCATTGCAAAATATAAAATGAAAAATTAGCAATGCAAAGTGGTCAATGAAAAGAGAAAGATCAGCCATTGTTAACTTTCCATTGATCACTTTGCAATTTGCAATGAGTTTTTATGGATATCCTCATCTACGGCATTATCAATAGCTTTTCCCTTGCACTGATGGCCATTGGATTCACACTTGTCTATGGCATTAGTCGGATTCCCAATTTTGCCCACGGGGCCCTCTATGTCATTACTGGGTTTCTTGTCTGGAGCCTCGTGCACCTCCTTAAATTGAACTATGTCGTCTCTATTATCCTCGCATTATTGATTATGGGATTGGTCGGAGCGGCCATCTACCGATTCGTTCTCATTCGGGTCAGAGGGATGGCCACCTCAGAAATCATCGCCACCTATGCCCTGGGATTAGCCGTTCTCGAATTCCTGCGTTGGGGAGGGTTCAAAGGGATGACCTATACGCTTCCTGTCTTCATTGAAGGCAGCATTGTTATAGGAGGTATTCCTGTTGATCTTCAACGAGTGATCGTCATCGCCATAGGGATAGTGGTGGTTACCTTCATGTGGCTCTTTACTCACTTCAACAAGATCGGCTTAGCGCTGAGGGGAATGGCCCAGGATGAACACGCCGCCATGATGTTGGGGATCGATTCGGATAGGATGGCTGTCATTGCCATGGCAATGGGATCTATGTTGGCCGGGATCGCCGCCATCACCTTGCTTCCTTTGGGAAACATCGTTGTCGAAGCAGGTTACAATGTATTAATCCTCTCGATCGCTGTCTGCATTGTGGGAGGTCTGGGCAGTTGGGTGGGAGCCATCCTCGCCGCTTTTATGATTGGATTCCTCCAAATCATCACCGTTGCTTACATCCAATCGCATTTCCATATGGTTGTGGCGCTTCTCGTTATCATTGCCACTCTGATATTAAAACCATCAGGACTCTTTGGCAGACAGAAAGAGCTGGAGGAAAGAGTATAAAAACAGAAATTCGAAGCACGAAACAAATTCAAAATTTCAATTCTCGTAACAATTTAGTTGTTTGAAACCGTCTTATAAAATCCCTCCCGACCTCCCTTTTCCAAAGGGAGGAGAAAGATTTCCCCCTTTTGACAAAGGGGGATAAAGGGGGATTAGATCAGTTTTTTCAAAGCACTAAAATGTTACCAAATCTCAAATTTTCAAAATTGTTTGGGGCATTCGGATTTAGGTCATTTGGATTTGTTTCGAAATTCGATATTCGGATTTCGAATTTAAGTCTGGCTTAGCTCATGGATAAAAATCCGGGCACCGCAGAGAGACGTAAAGAGCGGTTAGATCGGGGCATCAAGGTCCGAACCGAAGGGATCTATGCCATCTCCTCCTGGCAGGAGGTGAGTTATCTTGTCCTCCCCAGATTGATTTTAATTGTCGGCCTTCTCCTCCTTCCCTTTCTGATGCCCTCCCTTTATTGGAATAGGGTCATCTCTATTGTTGGCATTTACGCCCTTCTGGCTCTCGGCTTTGATTTCCTGGCTCATTATGTTGGGTTGGTCTCTTTGGGGGGGTCCTTCTTCATTGGAGTCGGAGGTTACATTGCCGCCATCCTGAATAAATCCTTCGGCCTCTCTCCGTTGTTCACCATTCCCATCGCCACCCTGAGCGGGGCGATCATCTGCACGCTCCTCCTTCTCCCCGCACTTCCTCTCAGAGGCGTCTACTTCGCCATTGTCACGCTCATGTATCCGTTGGTTTTGTTTAGAATTATCGAAGCTCTCAATATTTTAGGCGGAACGGATGGTATCCTTGGCGTAGCCAGCTTTCCCAATACATGGGTGGAACAATATCTCATCCTGTCTATCATCATCTTAGCGCTCTTCGGGTTAAGGAGGTTGGTAAACGAGGACATTGGCCTGGTCTTCCGTGGAGTAAAGGATAATGATCAGGCGGTCAGGGCCTCCGGATTAAGCATCACTCTTTATAAAGCCATCGCCGTATTTATCACTTCAGCGCTCGGTTGTCTCGGAGGAGCTTATTTTGTCCATATTTACATGGTGGCCGGAATTTCGTTGTTTGCTTTGGATTACTCCGTTATTCCCATTGCCGCAACCGTCATTGGTGGAGGGGGAACCCTCGTCGGCCCCCTTTTGGGCTGCTTTATCCTCGTTCCGATCTCAGAGTTATTACGGGCTTTTGGAACCTTGAGAATTGTCTTCTATTCCGTCATCCTGCTGGCTTTCATCATGTTTCGAAGTGAAGGCATTATGGTTTATGCCCAGAGGAAATATCATCAATTTGAGAGGTGGGTAAAGGTATGAGCGGAGAGAATATTCTCCAGGTGACGGATGTTTCCAAAACCTTTGGTGGCGTTCAAGCGCTGTTAAAGGTCAGTTTTAGTGTTCAGCAGGGCGAGGTCTTTGGAATCATTGGGCCGAATGGATCAGGGAAAACAACGCTCATCAATTGTATCACCGGTTTCATCAAGATGAATTCCGGGAAAGTTCTCTATAAAGACAAAGATATTAGTAACATGGCCCCCAACCAGATTGCCAACCTCGGGCTCACAAGAACCTTTCAGATCATGAGGCCCTACTACAGCCTCCCTGCCTACAAAAACCTGATCGTTCCCCTCTTCTCTCCGAGAGCGAGAAAGAAAGGGGGATGGCGTGGAGGAGGCAAGCTCGGAGATCGAGGAACGGTCAGCATCGATATTCTTGAAGAGATCGGCTTCGAGAGGGATTCTTTCGTTCCTTATAAATTGGCATCGAGTCTGCCGACAGGATACCTCAAGCGTCTTGAACTCGCGAGATGTCTTGCCTTGGGACCTGATCTCATCCTTTGTGACGAAGTATTCTCAGGGCTCAGCATGAGCGAAATCGCCAGCATGGTTCCCTTAATCGAAAAATTACAGATGGATGGGATTACCCTGGTGATGATCGAACACCGGTTAAGGGAACTCTTCCGGGTGGCCAGTCGGGTGATGGTGCTCAACTTCGGAGAGAAATTGACCGAGGGGATTCCTGAAGTGGTCATGGCGGATGAGAGGGTAAAGGAAGCTTATCTGGGATCGGAGAAGCTGCTCGATTATTCATTTGAAGCCTGAGAGAAAAGAAGGTTTATGAGTTCGGTGTTCGGAGTTCGGAGATTTTGAATTAAATACCCCGAACTACGAACTAATAACTCCGAACTTATATGTAAAAGAGATGGAAGCTGAACTGGTTTTTACCCAATTTGAGAGGATGTCTGAAAAATATCCCGACCGGGTTGCGGTCATCTTCCTGGGCGAGAAGTTTACCTATGCCCGATTGCGAAACCTCATCGATCGATTTGCCGCCGGTCTGAATCGCCTGGGCGTGCGAAAAGGTGATAAGGTCCTGCTCTATATCTCCAACTCCGCCCAATGGGTCATTGCTTTCTTCGGAATTCAAAAGATTGGAGCAGTGGTGGTGCCGGTGGCTCCCATCTATACCTCTTTTGAAATCGAATATATGATCAATGACTCGGGCGCAGAGACGATCATCTGCCTGGACACCAATTTCGGTTATGTGAAAGAAATATTTTCAAAGACCGGCCTGAAACGGGTCATTGTTACAAACCTCGTTGACCTCCTCCCCCTCTGGAAACGGGCTGTCGGTTATCTCTTCGATAAGGTTCCCAAGGGAACTGTCAAAAAGGATGAAAGTGTCTGCTCCTTCAAAGATTTGATCAAACAAACGCCTGAAAAGCTACAGGTGGAAATCGACCCCTGGAAAGATCTTTCCTATATCCTCTATACAGGCGGAACAACGGGCTTCCCAAAAGGCGTGCCTGGCAATCATATGGGGATGGTCTCTTATGTCAGGGACGTCATGGAGGATGTGGCCGGAGGATACATCGAGGAGGGAAAAGATACCTATATTGCGATCAATCCTCTGTTCCACATCATGGCTCTTGGGTTGTTTGTAGCCATCGGTTTAAATTATGGCAACACAACGGTCATCATGCCTGTTCCGCAGGTCGATTCGATCCTGCGGGCCATCGAAAAATACCGGGTGAGATGGATGCTCGGGGTTCCGGCTCTCTATCGTATGATTCTTGAAAATGACCGATTGAATCAATATGATTTGAGCTCCCTTAAATACTGTTACTGTGGCGGGGACGTGCTTCCGATCGAGGTCTTCAAAAGATGGAATGAGCATCTCGGCGTTTCCATCTACCAGGTCTATGGTTCAACAGAAGCGGGCCATGTCACTTACAGCCGTCTGGACCGGGAGCCGGATCTTTCGTCCATCGGAATGCCTCTCAAGACCAGGGAATGCAAAGTAGTCGATCCTGACACCTTGGAATCCGTGCCCATCGGCGAAACAGGGGAGCTCGTGGTGACATCGGACTATACGTTGAAACATTATTGGAACAAACCTGATGAGACGAGTCGAGCCTATGTGAATATCGACGGGAAGATATACTATCGCATGGGCGATTATGTCCGTATGGGTGGAAAGGGAGATATCTGCTATGTCGAGAGATCCGCAGATGTGATCAAACACAAGGCTTATCGAGTCTCAGCCTCAGAGATTGAAGCCGTATTGCAAGACCACCCTACGGTCATCGGAGCCTGCGTGGTCGGAGTTCCAGATCCCAAGGTCGGCGAACGCATCAAGGCGATCGTTGTTCTCAAGGAAGATGCGCGGGGAGTGGATGCCTCTGAATTGACACGATGGTGCCGTGAGAGGCTCGCCCCCTATAAAATTCCACAATATATTGAATTCAGAGATATGTTGCCCAAGTCAAAAGTCGGGAAACTTCTGAGACGTGAAATCAGGGACGAGGAACACCGAAAGATATCACAGGATAAAACAAAAGGATAAGAAAGACCATCCATCATTGTTTATAAAGGGTCTCAAAATTGGATTGACATAGCCATTAGAAAATCTCCCCTTGCCCCTCTTTGCCAAAGAGGGGTATTATTCCTCCCTTTGGCAAAGGGAGGTTAGGAGGGATTTTCCAATAGACGTCTTCTTTCTTTTGAGACTTTTAATATTTCTCATTGAAGAGGTAGTAAAGTGCTGGAGATCAAAAACCTCATGGTATTTTATGAAAATGCCATCGCCATCAATAACATCAATATGAAATGCCAGGCCGAAAAAGTGACAGGGATCTTCGGCGCCAACAGCGCAGGCAAGTCCACCCTCATGTATACCATCTCCGGAATCATATTAGATGTAAAAAAGAAGGAAGAAATGAAAGGGGGAGAAAGGATTACGGTCCTTGGCAATATCACATTTGAAGGAATGGATATCACTTGGATGAAGCCCAGCGAAAGAGCTAAAAAGGGAATCGTTCTCTGCCCTGAAAGACGAAGGATCTTCGCTGAAAGCAGCGCATTGGAAAATCTGAAAATTGGAGGTTATTTGGCCACGAAGGTCCAGGCTAAAAAGACCCTGGAATATGTCTTCTCTATTTTCCCGGCATTAGTCAAATTAAAGGGGAGAGAGGGTGGTTTTCTCAGCGGAGGGGAACAGCAGATGCTGGCTATCGGAAGGGCATTGATGGCGCAGCCCAAAATGCTTCTTTTAGATGAACCCCTCCTCGGACTGAGCCCTTTAATGGAGGCCATGCTTGCACGGGCCATCCGCAATATCAATCAACAGACCAGAATCGCCATTCTGATTTCGGAACAATATGCCCGTCCCATTTTGCCCATCATCCATCATGGTTATATCCTTGAAAACGGTGGAGCGGTTTTGGAAGGAAATTCCCGTGAACTGATGGAGAACCCGGATGTGAAGTCTGCTTATTTTGGGTTGTAAGAAATTAACGATCTCAGGATTGAATTGACATAAACATTTAAAAATCTCCCCCCACCCCTCTTTGCCCTCCGGGCCAGAGGCCCTATGGGCCGGCGGCCAAAGAGGGGTAATTCCTCCCTTAGGAAAAGGGAGGTGAGGAGGGATTTTACAAATTGATGTCTTTACTATTATGATTTTTTGATAAGACGACAAGGAGGAGAAAGATGGAACTCTTTACGGCAATGAAAGAGAGGCGAAGCTGCCGGAATTTTTTAACCGAACCGGTGGACGAAGCAATGATTGAAAAAGTGTTAGAGGCGGCTACCTGGGCGCCTTCTCCGCTCAATACTCAGCCCTGGGAATTTATCGTCATCACCAATCCGGAAGTAAAAGGAAATATCTTTTCCGAAGGGGAAAGGTGCCGGAAATGGGCGCTTGAAAAGAGTGGCTGGAAGTGGTTGGGTTCCTACTCGATCGACTTTTTACAATCCGCTCCTGTGATCATTGCCGTGATCGGAGATCCCAAAAAGAGCGGAATTGATATGTTTACAGAAGAAGGCCCGATGGGATATCAAGCGGCCTGTGCCGCTGCCATCCAGAATTTGCACCTTGCCGCCCACGCCCTTGGTCTCAGCAGTTTATGGTTTACGCTATTTGATAAGAGAGCTATGAGAGAGATACTCGGCGTTGCTCCCGAAAAAACACCTCTCGCGCTGATTTGCCTTGGAAAACCAGAGAGCTTACCAGCCCCCACACCCCGAAAGAATATAAAGGAAAAGGCAATTTATATCCGGTAAAAGCGGTTTCTCACCTGACCTCCGCCGGTCCGAAAAGAAGAGCCTGTTTTTGACAGACCCCCACGCATCCCAGGTCTCTGTCTTTCAGACATCACAATCAATCGCTCACCATACCGTCCATTCTGGAACAGGCATCGGCCAATGCTTTGCCCCGCCCAGAATGCAGTCTGCGATATAGCTATTTCGTAAAACGGCATAACCATCCAGATTTAAAAAATATTTTCCAATTTCAAACAATTCTTTTTACATTTTACGTAAACTGGAAATTTTTTACTTGACAAAAAAATAATGTTCTGGTAATAAGATGAAACGTTTTTTTGGGTGGGTTCCTTCGATTCAATTTTTCACTCCTATTTTTTAATGTAAAACTATTTGACCGGGACGTCAGGTAGCGTCTCAAGCAAGAGGCAGAGCCAAACATAGATGAGGGGAAAAACCTTACTCCTTTCCTTTGGCAGACCGAGTCTTCTCTGTAAGTCTTTATCCATTTCTATTTTCATCCCATCGCTTCTCTTGAAGGTCTCTTCCCTCCTGTTCTATTCCGGCAATAAATCATTAGTTGATGGTCTCGTAAAAAGTCTGAAAAGGCGATTTTCTGTCATTCCTGTGCAAACAGGAATCCAGTATTTTCGTGTAGTTAGAATTCTCTGGATTCCCGTTTTCACGGGAATGACGACTTTTTACGAGTTCATCTTAGTTATTTCTTTTGAGAAAGGAGTTCTTGATGGCTGTTACCAATGAAGTCCAACTAAAGGTCGATAACATCCATATGGCTTTCGGAGGAGTCCAGGCCCTGATGGGTGTAAGCCTGGAGGTGAAAAAAGGTGAGATCTTCTCCATCATCGGTCCCAATGGAGCTGGGAAAACCGTTCTCCTCAATTGCATCAATGGTCTCTATCACCCCCAAAAAGGCAAAATCGAATTCGAGGGAAAAGACATCTCCAGATTAAAGCCTCATCAAAGAGCAATACGGGGAATCTCAAGGACATTCCAAAAACTTGAGCTCTTTAAAGGGGCAACCGTACTCGACAACATCCGGCTCGGTCGCCATATTCACCTCAAAACAGGATTGCTCAGCGGCTCTGTCTATTTCGGGAAGACAGCCCGTGAGGAGATCGAACACCGTGATTTTATTGAAAGGGATATCATTGACCTCCTCGAGATCGAACATATCCGGGACAAGATCGTCGGAATGCTTCCCTACGGGCTTCAAAAGCGAGTGGAGCTGGCAAGGGCATTGGCCCTCAATCCAAAAAT
Organism: Deltaproteobacteria bacterium; assembly: GCA_018333535.1. Classification (GTDB taxonomy): domain Bacteria; phylum Desulfobacterota; class BSN033; order BSN033; family UBA1163; genus RBG-16-49-23. The sequence continues at coordinate 11,667 of JAGXTA010000026.1, forward strand.
CATCCTTCTGGATGAACCCCTCGCAGGTCTCAATCTTGAGGAAGTGGAGGATATGGCTCGATTCATCCTGGATACCAATGAAGAACAACGATGGCAGACCACCTGTGTTCTCGTTGAACACGATATGGGGGTCGTCATGGACATCTCCCACCGGGTCATGGCTCTCAACTTTGGCGAGATGATCGCAGAAGGAACCCCTCCTGAGGTTCAGAAAAATCCCAATGTCATCAAGGCCTATCTGGGTGAGGCGGAGGATCTCTATGTCACACGTCGGTAGCTGGAATGAAATTGAGATTACGAAGGATATGACCATCCCCAAACTCTGGCTGCAAGCTGCTCAGAAATATGGAGAGAAAAAAGTAGCCATGCGGGAGAAGGAATTCGGAATCTGGGTTCCCATCACCTGGAAAGAGTATTATGAAAATGTAAAGCGTATTTCACTGGGAATGGTCTCCCTGGGGTTGGAGAGAGGAGACAAGGTGGCCATGATCGGTGATAACCGTCCGGAAGCCCTCTGGGCTGAAATGGCTGCCATGTGTGCGGGTGGGGTGGGAGTATGGCTCTTCCAGGAATCCCTGATTGACGAGGTGCAATATATTATCGACCACGCCGATGCCAAATTGATGGTGGGGGAAGGCCAGGAGGAAGTTGATAAATGTTTGATGATTAAAGATAAATGCCCAAAGATGAAGAAGATGATCTGGGACGACCCCAAAGGGATGAGAGACTACGACGACCCTATTCTCATCAGCATCAAAGAGGTAATGAGGATCGGAGAAGAAATAGATAAGAAAGAACCGGGGCTCTTTGAGGATATGATCATGAAAGGAAAAGGGGACGATATCTGTCTCCTCTTTTATACCTCTGGAACTAGCGCCCTTCCTAAAGGGGCCCTCCTCACCCATTATAATATGTTAACCATGGGCCTCAATCTGATGCGGGTCGATCCTTATTTTGAAACGGACGACTTTGTCTCCTACCTCCCTTTTGCCTGGATCGGGGAGCAGATGATGTCAATCTCCTGCGGACTTCAGGCCGGGTTCACCCTCAACTTCCCCGAAGAACCTGAAACCGCCCAGGAAAATATTCGGGAAATCGGCCCTCATGTGATGTTTGCTCCACCCCGCATTTATGAACAGATGGTGCGAAATGTCCAGGTTAAATATCTGGATGCCTCCTGGTCAAAAAGAAGGGCCTATGAATTGGCGATGAAGATCGGTTATTATGTGGCGGAGTTGGAATTTACAAAAAAGCCTGTTCCCTTTTACTGGAAAGCCCTCAATTATCTCGCCTACCTGGGTGTCCATAAAAAATTAAAAGACCATTTAGGCCTCTCGAGGATCAGGGATACCTATACAGGAGGCGCGGCCATGGGGCCGGACCATTTCCGGTTCTTCCATGCCATCGGAGTCAATCTCAAACAGATTTACGGCCAGACAGAGATTGCAGGAATTTCTGTTCTTCATCGTGATGGCGATATCAAATTTGACACCGTGGGTGTACCCATTCCTGAGACCGAGGTGAAAATCACGCCCGAAGGAGAGATCATCTCAAAAAGCCCCTCTGTTTTTCAGGGATATCATAAGATGCCGGAGGAGACGGCAAAGACCTTACGAGATGGGTGGCTCCATTCCGGCGATACTGGTTTCATCGATACCGAGGGCCATCTGGTCGTGTTCGATCGAACTAAAGATGTCATGATATTGAATGATGGAACAAAATTTGCTCCGCAGTATCTGGAGGCACGGCTGAAATTTAGTCCTTATATTAGGGATGTTTGGGCGATTGGCGACAACCAACCTTATGTCACCGGTGTGATCTGTATTGATTATAACGTGGTGGGGAAATGGGCAGAGGACCGAAATATTGCTTACACCAGTTATCCGGAACTTTCCCAGATGCCTGATGTGTATGAACTGGTTCAGAAGGAGGTCTTAAAGATGAATCATGACCTCCCGCCCGTTGCCCGGGTTAAGAAATTTGTCAACCTCTATAAGGAGTTCGATGCAGATGATGATGAATTAACCCGGACCCGGAAATTGAGAAGGGCCTTTGTGGAAGAACGCTATAAGGATATTGTTAATGGCCTTTATTCCGATACGGATAGTGTTCATATGGATACCACTATTAACTATGAGGATGGTAGGGTGGTTCATATAAAGACAGATCTGAAGGTGATGGAAGTACCGCAGTAAAAAAAAAGGGTTCCAGGGGTCAAGTGGTCAAGGGTTCAAGTGTAAAACATGCAAAACCCTTGAACCCTCGAACCCGAGAATCCTTGAACCCTTTATTAGGAGGTTTTATGGAAATCTTTTTGCAGCTGTTAATAACAGGGATTCTGGTGGGGAGCATCTATGCCCTGGTCGCCCTCGGATGGACACTGATCTATAAATGTTCAGGCGTCCTCAACCTGGCCATGGGCGAATTAACGCTCATCGGGGCCTATGTCTGCCTGACCTTTTATCACTGGGGGATTCCTTTCATCCTGGCCTTGCTCTTCACACTGGTGATTGGGTTTGTTTTGGGCATTTTAACGGAAATTCTCTTTCTAAGGCCAATGGTTGGGGAGCCTGTATTGAGTGTTATTATGGTCACGGTGGGCCTTGCCTTCTTCTTCAAAGGGCTTGTCATGCTAATCTGGGGAACGGATACGGTCGTTTTTACTCCTTGGGTCTTTCCAATGGAACCTGTTTTTATTGGAAAGATCGTAGTCGGCCAGGTTTACCTCTGGGCGTTTGTTGCTTCGATTATCCTGCTCATCGGTTTCGTCACTTTCTTCAAATACACTAAATGGGGACTGTCCATGCAGGCCACAGCCGATGATGAAATGGCTGCCCTCTCTTTAGGAGTCAACGCAAAAGTGGTCTATGCCCTTGCCTGGGCAATCGCCTTTATGGCCGCAGGAGTGGGTGGGACGCTGTTAGGGAATATTAATGGTTTAAATATCTCTGTGGGTTATCTTGGCTTGCTGGTTCTCCCCGCGGTCGTTCTGGGAGGCCTTAACTCCGTACCGGGAGCTATCGTAGGCGGTCTGGTCATCGGAATCATTCAGAATTTGGCAGATGGTTATTTGAGCCGCTTTACCCCTGGTGGGGTTAAAGATGTATTTCCCTTTGCGGTAATGGTCATCGTTTTACTATTTAAGCCTTATGGGCTATGGGGCTGGGTCCGAATCGAAAGAGTCTAAACACGATAGGTTAAGGATAAGGTCAAGGTTGAGAAGAACCCAAACAAAAATCTATTTCTGAAACTCAACCTCAGCCTTAACCTCAACCTAATATTTGATTTTGGAGGTTTAACATGAGTTATCGGCCATGCGGTGTTTATCATCAATACTATAAACAGGATCATGCCTGGTGGCAAACTAAATTTGTTTGGGGAAAGATGATCCTCCTCCTCTTCACCGTCTTCTATATCATCCCCCAATTTGCAGGCATGTATCTCATTTCGATCGCCAATGTCGTGGGCTATACCATTCTCTCTGCCATTGGAGTTCAGTTGCTCATTGGCTACTGCGGTCAGGTTACCCTGGGACACGCCGCATTCCTGGCGATGGGAGCATATACCTGCACGCTATTGATGCTTCAACTTCATATCCCCTACCCCATTGCCATGATCATGGGGGGAATTGTGGGCGGCTTATGGTCTGTCCTGTTCGGTCTCCCTTCTGCTCGGGTCAAGGGATTTTACCTCATTATGACCACCATGGCGGCCCAATTTATTACTGTGGAATTCTTCATTACACAGTATGTCAGTCAAATTGGAGGGAGGGGGGTAGCCTACTCTATCCCACCCGGGACGGTCAAGATAGGCCCATGGATGATTAAATCAGATATGGATGTCTATTACGTGATGGTGATCCTTGTTATCTTATGTATCCTCGTCATGGCAAATCTTCTTCGGTCAAAGGTCGGTCGAGCCTGGATTGCTATTCGAGACAATGATATTGCCGCGGAAACCATGGGCGTAAATATTGTCTTTTATAAATTACTGGCCTTCTTTGTAGCAGGCTTCTTCGGAGGGGTTGCAGGAGCCTTCTGGACCTCCTCTCTCGCTGCGGTCAGCCCCGAACATTTCCATTTCGGTTGGTCCCTCTGGCTGGTGGGTGTTATCCTGATTGGAGGGGTCGGTAGCATCCATGGAATTATTTATGGGGCGATGTTTATGACATTGATCCCGGAAGGACTTAAGTTTCTGATATTCGTTCTCACACAGAACCCATTTTTTGTTGATCTCATGCCATTTCTGCCACTTCTGTTAGAAAAATTTCTTTTTGTTAAAGAGGCGGCCTTCGGTCTGGCCATTGTCCTGTTTCTCATCTTCGAGCCGAATGGAATTTCTTATCGCTGGTGGCAGATAAAGAATTACTTTAATCTGTGGCCGTTTTCATATTAAACAAATTTTTCCCCTCCCCCTTGATGAGACTGTGTCACAATGGGGAGGGTGAGGGTGGGGGTGGAACATGAATTTCCCCCTCCCCTTCACCCTGTTAAATATGATTATTAATTTGGCTCTTGTTGGATGAAGTTTTCCATTTAACAGGGTGAATCCCCTCCCACCAAGGGAGGGGAAAAACATTGGAAGAAGGAGGTGATGCTCGTCCCTGGATGGTGGGAAGAAGATTGAGAAGTCATCATTTTATTATTGTTTTATTGAACTTTCACAGGAGGTGTCAAATGAGAATTAAAATGATCGTTTGTGTCTGTTTTGTTCTATGCTTCATTGCTTCTTGGGCTATAGGTCAAGAGGTAAAGCTTGGCGCTCTCCAGGACACAACTGGCGCCACCTCTGATGTGGGCAAGGATGAGGCTCTCGGTGTCCGGGAAGCCACCCAATATTTCAATGATATTGGAGGGATTAATGGCAAAAAGATTCGATTATTCCAATATGACTATGGATACCGAGTTCCTGAAGCCATCACGACTTACAAACGCTTCCGGGATTATGACAAAGTGGCCATGGTTTTAGGATGGGGAACAGGTGATACCGAAGCCCTTTCTCCTACGGTCAACGCTGATAAGATGCCCTATCTCTCCAGCTCCTTTTCTGGCCATCTGTGCGACCCCAAGAAGACTCCCTACAATTTTGTTTACGGAACGGATTATTCGACCAATGCCCGTGGGGCAATCACTTATTGGTTTGAGGAGGTCTGGAAAAAGGATCCAAAGTGGAAGGAGTTAAGAGATAAGGGCGCCAAACCCAAGTTTGTCTGCTTCATAGATACCGCCTCACCTTACGCCACAGCCCCGATCAAAGCCATCAAAGACCAGGCAACCATTCTCGGCTTTGATATCGGGCCGGATAATCATGTGGGCTTAACAGCTCTGGACACCAAAAGCCAGGTGATTGCGGCTAAAGGCTTTGGAGCCAATCTGGTTTGGCACGGGAATACCACGATGTCTGTATCCACAGCTCTGAAAGATGCTTATGCCCTTGGATTGGGCGCTGATCATATTATCAATAACTGGGGATTCGATGAAAACCTTCCGAAATTGGGCGGGCCTGCTTCTGAGGGGGCAATAGGCCTACTCGGCTGTGCCCTCTTCATCGATGAATATCCAGCAAAGAAAAGGGTATTGGACTATACTAAAAAACTAAATCCGGGCGTTCCGCTTGAAAACCGTCTCATCCGTACGGTTCAGGGCTGGGTAAAAGTCGGCATGGCTGTTGAAGCTATGAAACGGGCAGATAAGGCAGGTCAATTGAATGGCCCTGGAATCAAAGACGCCTTTGAAACCTTTAAAGACTGGCCAGGCTTGAAGGAATACGGCGGCCAATTAGTTACGCTTACTCCGACAGACCACCGTTACAGCTCCATTGTCAGGGTTGCAAGAGTAATCAAGGGAAAACCTCAAACTGTGGCTGAATTAGATATGCGAGCTAAGTTTCCTGACAAGTGGGCGGCCTGGCTCGGTTATTAAGGAGGCAAAATTGAATAACGGAACGATCCTGAAACTGAACAACATTGAGGTCATGTATCACGAAGTCATTCTGGTCTTAAAGGGGGTCTCCATTGATGTACCTCAGGGAGGGATTGTCGCCCTCCTTGGGGCAAATGGAGCAGGGAAATCCACCACCCTGAAATCGATCTCCGGCCTTTTGAAGCACGAGGATGGCGAGGTAACCGATGGAAGCATCGAGTTTATGGGAGAAAAGATCCAACATCTCTCTGCTGAGGAGATTTCCAAAAGAGGAATCTTCCAGATCATTGAGGGAAGAAGAGTCTTCGAACACCTCACGGTGGAGGAGAATCTCAGAGTTGGGGCCCATCTCAGAGGAACGGGTTCAGCCACCAAGGAGAGACTGGAGATGGTCTATCACTATTTCCCGAGGCTGGTGGAGAGAAGGAATGTCCTGGCAGGTTTCATCAGCGGAGGAGAACAGCAGATGACTGTGATCGGCAGGGCTATGATGGCCAAACCGAAACTGATGCTTCTGGACGAACCCTCCATGGGGCTGGCCCCTCTTCTGATAAAGGAAATCTTCGAGATCATCAAAAAATTAAACCAAGAAGAGAAGATACCGCTCCTTCTGGTGGAACAGAATGTCAAGTTAGCCCTCACCGTGGCTCCTTATGCCTATGTGCTTGAAAACGGTAGGCTCGTGATGCATGACACCTCAGAGAAGCTGAAGGAGAATCCGGACATCCGGGATTTCTACTTGGGGCTCTCTGACATCGGTGAGCGAAAGAGTTTCAGACAGGTGAAGCATTATAAAAGAAGAAAAAGATGGCTCACCTAAACTAAACAATTTGCAATGGTCAATGATCAATAATCAATTTCTTTTTTGATTTTTCATTTGTCATTGAAAATTGATGATTGCCAATTGCCAAATGCTCTTTAAAAGGAGGTTTATTATGCGAAAATTATTGTTGATCATGGTCATGTTTGCGTTTGTCCTGGGTGGAATGATAGCCTGCAAACCCGGACTTCTCCCCACCGAAGAGGCGGGAAAACCAAAGGTTACACTGGAACGGGTTGAGATAACGAGTATATTCCCCTGGGTGGATTTGCCCGCCCGGACACCCCTGGGTCTCGGTTTTGTCTTTAATGTTCATAACCCCAGTGGATATAATATCATGCTTGATAATATTAAATTCACAGTCTCCTTCGAAGCCGCGCCCGGTAAATTTATTGAAATTGCAACCCCCACCCTTTACGACCGGGTTTATTTCCCGCCTAACACAACGAGTCAGTATCGCGTAGTGAATGTTTCCGACTCAGCAGTGATACGGCTAACCCTTCTGGTTGCTCAGGCCCCAAAGGTGCAGGAATTGAAACTTGATCCTGCAGCTCTCATTAAAGACTGGTATACCAAAATCGGAGATTTTGGCTTTGGCATTAAGGTATCGGAAGGCATGGCGGTCTTCTCGACTGAAAAGGGAGATGTTTTCGTCCCCTTTGAAGGAACATTCCCCAAGAAGAAGTAATCCCAAAATGATCCCTCATTTACTCCCCTCCCCCTCAACTGGGGAGGGGATTTTCTTTGGCAGGAGATTTGCTATGCCAAAACAAGATTTTATGGACCGAACTTCAGGCTTTCTCAAGAAGAATCTTGAAACCCTACCTCAAAAAAAACGGCTCGAATATCTCAATCAAAAACTGAGAGGCATTATCCAACATGCTTATAAGCATTCCATCGCATTTAAAAATAAAATGGATGCCGTGAGATTGAAGCCCAAGGATATTCAGACCATCAAGGATCTGGAAAAGATTCCCATTACAAAAAAAGCCGATCTCGTTGAACTTCAGAAAAAGAATCCTCCCTTTGGCGGGTTTGAAGGGGTCCCGGTTTCAGAATTAAAAAGAATCTACGTCTCTCCGGGACCCATTTGCGAACCGGGCGAGATGGAGTATAACGAACTGGGTTGGGCACAGGGAATGTATGCTGGAGGGTTTCGGCCCGGAGACATTGTCATTAATACCTTCAGCTACCACATGGTCCCCTTTGCCCTGCATATGGTGGACAACTCCCTCTATCGGAATGGCTGTATTGTGATTCCTACCGGTGTTGGAAACACGGAGCAGCAGGTCAATATTTTAAAGACCTTTCAGGCCACCGGGTTTTGCGGAACCCCAAGTTTTCTCCTCAACATCGCAGAGAAAGCAGAGGAGATAGGGTTCGATCTAAAAAAAGATCTCAACCTCCAGGTCGGTTTTGTGGCTGCGGAAATGCTCCCTGAATCTCTTCGTTCGAAATTGGAAGAAAAATTTGGGATGATCATTCGCCAGACCTATGGGACGGCGGATGTTGGTTGCCTGGGTTATGAGTGTCTGGGAAAAAGCGGGATGCACATTCCAGATGACAAAATTATTGAGATTGTTGATCCGGATACGGGCAAACAATTAGGGCCGGGAAAGACCGGAGAGATTGTCGCTACCAGCTTTAATAAGGTCTATCCGATGATCCGTTTCGGAACAGGAGACCTCTCCATTGTAACTGAAACGCCCTGCCCCTGCGGAAGGACCTCACCCCGGTTAATCAAGATTCTTGGCAGGGTCGACCAGGTGACCAAGGTCAGGGGGCTCTTTGTACACCCCGGACAGGTGGAGGAGGTTGCCTCAAGATATCCTCAAATTGAAAGATACCAGGTCATCGTTACGAGAAAGGAACATAAAGATGAGATGACCTTTCGCATTGAACTGAAGGAAGAACTTTCCCAGCCTGACAAGTTGAAGGAAGAGATTGAGAAATCTATCCGGGATGTGATCAAGATAAGGGGCAATGTGGAATTGGTTCCGAGGGGAACCCTTTTGGAAGGGGCCCGAAAGATCGACGATCAACGCAGTTGGGAGTAAGGGCTTGATAAGAAAATGAACATCTAAAACCGTTCGCCCTGAGCTTGCCCTTCGACTTCGCTCAGGACATTCGTTCAAACCGTTCGTGCTGAGTTTGTCGAAGCATGAACGGCTCAACGATTCACCCTTCGAGAACCTCAGGGTGATCGGAAAAAATTCTCCTTATATAAGGTTACGAGTTCATCAATTTTTAGATTGACGTAAATGACTAAGTATGGTAAAAAATTCTCAAATCAAAGGAAAGGAGAAGAGATTATGAAGATTCACTACGCGGGATTTATGAGAGAAAAGATACGAAGGAATCCGATCACCATTGGCCCTGAGGCAAATTTTTTTGAGGCCCGGACCCTCATCCACGACAAGGGAGTTCGCCACCTTCCTGTCGTTGATAAGGAGAATCACCTCATCGGAATTGTCACAGACCGGGATATTCGGGAAGCCGCTCCATCTGACGCAACACTTCTCAGCATCCAGGAACTCAACTATCTTCTTGGAAAGCTGAAAGTCTCGGGCATCATGACATCCAAGGAAAAACTGATCACGATCAATCCGGATACATTGATCGAAGAGGCCGTCAAACTGATGCGGGACCATAAGATCGGATGCCTTCCTGTTGTGGAAGAAGGAAAGTTATATGGAATCTTTACGGAGACGGATGCCCTTGATCATCTGGTGGACATCTTCGGCACTAATCAGAAAGGAACCCGTTTAACCATCACCTTTGAAGATAAACCCGGCGCCATACTCGGAGCCCTCGAAGTGTTTAAAAAGCTGAATATCAATATCATCAGCATCGTCACACCCTCTTTCATGGTGGATGGGAAAAGAATCGCCGCTATCCGGATTCAAACAGAAAATTATCAGGAAGCCAAAAAAGACATAGAGAAGGCGGGGTATGATGTCCTCTCTGTAGGCCATTGGCCATCAGTATAGGGGAATTTAATAAAGCTCATTGCAAAATATAAAATTAGTCCCGCGAAGCGCGGGACTAATTTTATATTTTGCAATGATTTTTTTTCTTCCTGGCTTAACAGTTTACGTTAAGTGGTTAATGGACATGGAAATCGATGGGTTGAAGTATTACCAGATTGGTGAGCTTGCTAAGCTGTTGGAACTGAGCACGCGGACGATCCGGTATTATGAGGAGATCGGTCTCCTCAATTCCGTGAAACGGATCGAGGGGGGAAAACGGGTCTATACGGATAAGGATCTTCAGCGCCTCAAGTTTATCCAGAGGCTCAAGCATCTGGGTCTCCCCCTCTCAGAAATGCACGAGCTGGAGGACATTTATCAGATTCACCGGACCAACAGGAAGGTTTTGCCGCGCCTTCTCGAATTGCTTGACAACCATGCCGCCCATATTGACGAACGAATCAAAATTCTCCTCAGATTAAAGACCGATATTCTCAGTTACCAGGGGAAAATCCGTGAAAAATTAAGTCTCGAAAACGATACCCAGAAAGGAGTAGAACTTGACAAGAGAAGTGATGATCACCAGCGCCGTCCGGACACCTATCTGTAACTTTCTCGGTGCGCTCAGTTCTTTCACTGCCACGGAACTGGGTGGAAAGGTCATCGAAGAGGCGGTTAAACGCTCAACTATCCAGAAGGAAGATGTGGATGAAGTGATCATGGGCAATGTCCTTCCCTTCGGACTCGGACAGAACCCTGCCCGCCAGGCCATGATCAAAGCAGGACTCCCTATGGCTGGAGGAGCCATAACGATCAATAAGGTCTGCGGCTCCGGTTTGAAAGCAGTCATGTTGGCCGCCCAGGTCATCATGGCAGGGGATGCGGAGGTGGTTGTTGCAGGCGGAATGGAGAATATGAGCCGCGTCCCTTACTATCTCGATCATGCAAGAACAGGGTACCGGCTCTGGGATGGAAAACTCGTCGATGGAATGGTTCATGACGGACTCTGGGATATCGTGAATGACTACCATATGGGATTTACCGCTGAGATTCAATCCATCAAATTCAATATCAGTCGTGAGGAGCAGGACCGGTTTGCTCACGAATCGAATGAAAAGGCGATGAAGGCAATCCGGGAGGGAAAATTTAAGGATGAGATTCTCCCTATTCCCCTTCCTTCGAAGAAAGGAGAGCCAACCCTTTTTGACACAGATGAGGGCCCCCGGGACACAGACCTTCAAGCCCTTGCCAAATTGAAATCTGCCTTCAAAGAAGGCGGGGTTGTCACCGCAGGAAATTCTTCAAAGATCAGTGATGGCGCAAGCGCGCTCGTTCTCATGTCCCGCGAAAAGGCACGGGCTCTGGGGGTGAAGCCCATGGCAAAGGTTGGGGCGCAGGCCTCTGCCGGTGTGGAATTAGAGGATGTGCTGGTGGCTCCCATTCAATCGATTCCAAAAGCCCTTAAAAAAGCGGGGATCACCCTGAAGGAGATCGACCTCTTCGAGATCAATGAGGCCTTTTCGGCCACAACGCTTGCCATCATCAAAGCATTAGGAATTGATAGAGAGAGGGTCAATATAAAGGGCGGCGCTGTCGCCCTGGGGCATCCCATTGGCGCCAGTGGGGCAAGAGTTCTGACAACCATGCTCTATGCGATGAAAGACAGCGGGGCAAAGAGGGCAATGGCCTCCCTCTGTCTGGGAGGAGCAGAAGCCGTCAGCTTGATCGTTGAGCAAATTTAGAACATCAATGCAAATTTTAAAGTTAGCAGTGTAAATTTAGCAGTGGAAAGATCTTTCTCTTTCATTGCTAATTGTTAATTTTGTCCCGCGAAGCGCGGGATTAATTTTGCAATGAGTTTTTTTAGGGGGTTCTATGGAGATTAAGACCATCGGTGTGGTGGGAGCCGGGCAGATGGGCAATGGCATCGCTCAGGTGGCTGCCCAATCCGGGCTTCGGGTGGTGATGAGCGACATTGCCGACACCTTTGTCCAGAAAGGATTAACAACCATCTCAAAGAATCTGGACCGGATGGTGGAGAAAGGCAAGACTACTGCCCAGAAGAAGGATGAAATCATCGGAAGAATCAAAGGGACGGTTCAGTTGAAAGAGATGGCAGAGACCGACCTCGTGGTGGAAGCTGCCACGGAGAATGAGACCCTCAAGCTAAACATCTTCAAAGAACTGGACCAGGTCTGCCGTAAAGAAGTTATCCTTTCGAGCAATACCTCTTCCATCTCTATCACGAAAATTGCCTCGGCGACCCGAAGACCTGCCCAGGTGATTGGAATGCATTTCATGAATCCTGTTCCCGTGATGCAATTAGTGGAGATCATCCGCGGCCTTCAAACATCTCAGGAGACGTTTGATACGGTCAAATCCCTTTCTGTGGGCATGGGCAAAACCCCCGTAGAAGCCAATGACTTTCCGGGGTTCATCTCGAACCGGATATTGATGCCCATGATCAACGAAGCTATTTATGCTCTCTTCGAAGGAGTGGGAACGCCCGAGGCCATTGATACAGTGATGAAGCTGGGAATGAACCATCCGATGGGGCCTCTGACCCTTGCTGACCTCATCGGTCTCGACACCTGTCTGGCCATTATGGAGGTGCTCTACAAAGGTTTTGGGGATTCAAAATATCGCCCCTGCCCTCTTCTCAAGAAGTTCGTGGACGCAGGCTACCTGGGCAGGAAAACAGGAAGAGGATTCTATAAATACTAAAATTCTAAATTCGAAGCACGAAATCCGGGCGAAGCGTCCAGCAGGACCATTTCGAAACAATTTTCAAATGACCAAAATTCCAATGTTTCAAACAAAATAGTTTAGACAATTTTAATTTTGAAATTTTGGATTTGTTTCGGAATTTCCGCCAAAGGCGGATCTGCTTCTGGCATGACGATATTCGAATTTCGTATTTTTGGGTTGACGGATGGATTTCAAACTTACGCCGGAACAAGAGATGATACGGGATATGGTGAGGGACTTCACGGAGAAGAGCATCAAGCCCGTGGCCGCCCTCCATGACGAGGAAAAACATTTCCCCTATCAGAACATCAAGAGGATGGCCGATCTGGGCCTGATGGGAATGAATATCCCCATCGAATACGGAGGGTCAGAGGTCGGGGTGATTGCCTATAGCCTCGCCATCACAGAGATTGCAAAAGGATGCGCCTCCCATGCCGTCACCACCTCCGTCACCAATATGGTGGCAGAGGTGATCAATGAATTCGGTCAGGATGAAATAAAAAGAAAACACCTTCCTAAGTTATGCAATGGCGAATACCCGGCAGGGTCTTTTGCCCTTACCGAACCTCATGCCGGCTCTGATGCGGCCAATATCCGGACCTCTGCCGTGCGGCGCAACGACACTTACATCCTCAATGGCACCAAGGCGTTCATTACCAGCGGAGAGGTTTCAGGCGTAACCGTGGTCTGGGCCGTGACCGAGCGAAATTCAAGAAAAGGAAAGGGAATATCCGCTTTCCTGGTTGAAAAGGGATCGCCCGGCTTTAAAGTTGGAAAAGCTGAGGAAAAGATGGGCCACCGGGCTTCGGCGCTCAATGAACTGATCTTTGAAGACTGCGTCGTCCCGGCCAACTGCCTTCTGGGGAAAGAAAGCGAAGGGTTCAAGATCGCCATGATGGAGCTCGATGGCGGCCGAATCGGCATTGGATCTCTTTCAGTCGGTGTGGGATTTGCCGCCATTGATTTTGCGACCCAGTATGTTAAGGAGAGGGAGGCCTTCGGTAAACCTCTCTCAAGCTTCGAGGCCATTCAGTGGATGATTGCCGATTCCTATACCGGGCTGGAAGCAGCTCAACTCCTGGTCCTCCGGGCGGCTTACCTGAAAGAAAATAAACTCCCGTTTACAAAAGAGGCCTCCATGGCAAAACTTTTCGCCACAGAAACCGCACGGAATGTGGCCATTCGTGCCATTCAAATGTTAGGGGGATACGGATACACCAAAGATTATCCTGTTGAACGATACCTCAGGGATATCATCGGAACAACCCTCTATGAAGGAACCTCCGAAGTTCAGCGGATCGTCATCTCAAGGGAGATACTTCAAGGCTAAAAAATACTTAAAAAAACTATTGCAAGCTTAAAGGAATTCTGTTAGGAATAACATTGTGAATAATATCTCAAAAAGACCTTTAAGGAGCTGATCAGATGGAAGTATCGGAACAAACCTTTGCCGGCAAATTTGACCTATATGGCTGTTATCAATGCGGAAAGTGCACAGGGGGATGTCCGGTCTCACTCAAGTCAAAATTGAATATCCGGCGGTTGATGATTGAAGGCATTTTGGGGAAAAACCTCGACCGCATCGGTGAGAAAGAAGAACTCTGGGACTGCACTACCTGTAAGACCTGCACCCTGAGATGCCCGAGAGGGTTGAAGCCCATGGATCTTGTCATCGGGATGAGAGGGACCATGGTCGAAGAGGGACGTATTCCCAAGACGATCATCGAAGCCATGGAAAACGCCTACAAACATGGGAACCCTTGGGGAAAAGCGAAAAACAAACGAACGGAATGGCTCAAGAGCCTCCCTGAAGAGGTCAAGGTCAAAGATTTTTCCCGGGGGGATCGTGCGGAACTTCTCTACTTTGTCGGATGTACGGCCGCTTCAGACCCCCGAATCCAGGAAATCGCCAAATCAATGGTCTTCATCTTTCAACAGACAGGGGTCGATTTTGCAATCCTTGGAAATGAGGAACAATGTTGTGGCAATGAAATCAGGAGGATGGGAGAAGCGGGGCTTTTTGAAGAACTGATGGACGGAAATATCCAGCGTTTTGAATCCTATGGAATCGGCCATATTCTTACCGCTTGCCCCCATGGCTTCAATGTTTTTAAGAACGAATATCCCCAGGGCAAATTTGAAGTCCTCCATGCCACCCAGATCCTGGCGAAACGGTTGGAGGAAGGCAAGCTCCCTCTGACCCATGAGATTAAAAAGGTCGTCACCTATCACGACCCTTGTTTTCTTGGCAAGCAGAATAATATTTTTGATGAACCCCGCGCGCTTCTTACAGCCATCCCCGGCCTCACCTTTAGGGAGATGGACCGATCCCGTGAGAAGAGCCTCTGTTGCGAAGGCGGCGGCGGGAAGATGTGGGCAGAATCGTCTTCGGATACGGGCCAGCGTCTCTCTGAAATTCGCGTACAGGACGCCGTGGAACTCGGCGCAGAAATCCTTGCAACCGCCTGTCCCCTCTGCGTGCTCACCCTTGAAGACGCGGTGAAAACATCGGGACATGAAGAAAAGATTCGCGTCATGGATGTGATGGAATTATTGGCGGAGGCCATCGATTGAGATGACGCTCGGTGACATTCAAAAACTCCTTGACGCCGAAGTGATTGCCGGAAGCGAAAACCTGGGAAGGGAAATTAGCCACGCTTTTGCGGCAGACCTTCTCAGCGATGTCCTGGCCATTGCCAGAAGAGGGGCCGACGGCGCCCTGCTCATTACCGGCAATATGACCCCTCAAGTGATCTATACTGCGGATGTGGTTGATCTGGGCGCCATCCTCTTTGTCCGGGGGAAAAGGCCAACCGAACCGATGATCGAGCTGGCCAATCAGATTCAAATTCCCCTTCTGATGACTTCCTATATCATGTTTGAAACCTGTGGACGTTTATACCACCAGGGATTGAAAGGATGCGTGGAAAAAGCCGGGGATGGAGCAGACTGAGGAAAGGTATCCTTTCCACAACACATTTCGTATCGAAGGAGGCAATTTTACACACGCGGGTTCGGTTTCGAGCCAGGTGAAAAGGATATTAAAAGAAGAGAGGTTCCCGAACAGCGTGATCCGCAGGGTTTCGATTGCCACCTTTGAAGCGGAGATGAATGTCATCTGTTATGCACATTGGGGAATCCTGACCTTGCTCGTATTTTCCGATTTCATAAAAGTGGCGATAGATGACGAAGGCCCTGGGATTCACGATGTGGATCAGGCGATGACAGAAGGGTTTTCCACCGCGAGCGATAAGATCCGGGAGCTCGGATTCGGGGCAGGCATGGGGTTATCGAATATCAAGAAGGTGACCGATGAGATGGTCCTGACCTCCGTGGTAAACCAGGGGACCCACCTCGAATTTATGGTCAAGGTTTTTTCATGAAAGTGGAAGATCTGGTTAAATTTTTTGGGTTGGAAGTAAAGGCGGGGGACGGTCAGCTTCATCAGGAAGTGACCGGAGGGTATGTGGGCGATCTTCTCAGCGATGTCATCGCTCACAGCCTCAGAGGAAATGTCTGGGTCACCATTCAGACCCATCCCAATATCGTTGCCGTGGCCAGCATGAAAGAGTTGGCTGCCATTATTCTTGCAGGAGGACGGGAACCCGATCCGGAAACCCTGAAAAAGGCAGAGGAGGAAGGAATCCCCGTCCTGATCTCTCTCCTTCCCGCCTTTGAACTGGTAGGAAGGCTTTATCAAGCAGGGGTCGCAGGGATCGTTTCATGCTAAAGCGATTTCGCGCTGACCTCCACATTCACTCCTGCCTTTCTCCCTGCGGGAGCGAAGAGATGAAACCGCAGGCTGTTGTGGACCGGGCTATGACCGTTGGACTGGACATGATCGCTATCTGTGATCACAATTCTGCAGAGAACCTCACAGCTTTTATCGAGGCCGGAAGAAAGAAAGGGCTCGCTGTTCTTCCGGGAATGGAGGTCGCCTCCAGAGAGGAAATCCATCTTCTTGCCCTTTTTAACCGCCCCGAAGACTGCCTGGCCCTCCAGGGCTGGGTTTATCAACACCTTCCCGGCAAGAATGAAGAAGACATCTTCGGTCCCCAGATTCTAATCAATGAGAAGTCCGAAACGATCGGACATAGCGATAAGATGTTGATCGGAGCGACTCTTCTTCCATTTGAACAGATCGTTTCCTTTGTGGGGACCCTTCAGGGAGTCGCAATCGCCTCCCATATTGACCGGCAGGCTTTCAGTCTTCTGGGTCAATTAGGGTTTATCCCTGAAGGAGTTCAACTCGACGGGCTGGAGATTTCTTCCCGGACTTCGCCGGAAGAGGCCCGGAGCCGATTTCGTTCTTACCAAGATTTTGCCTTTGTCCGTTTTTCGGATGCTCATTCTCTTGAGGAGATCGGAAAGGCATCAACTCAGTTTCTTCTCGAGGAGAGGACATCCGCTGAAATTAAAATGGCCCTCCATTCACAGGAAGGCCGCAGGATCGTGGAGAGTTAGGAGGCTGTTGGAGATTAAATTTGGAAGATCTCTCTCTCCATATCCTCGATGTTGTAGAGAATGCCATCGCCGCAAAGGCCAGAAGGATCGAGATTTCAGTCCTGGAAGAGATTGAAGAAGATCGGTTGACGATAGAAATCAAAGACGATGGGATCGGAATGGATGAAGAAGTAAGGCAAAAGGCTGCGGACCCTTTTTTCACCACCCGCACCTCGCGGAGGGTGGGATTAGGCCTTTCCTTTCTTGCACAGGCCGCCGAGGAGGCAGGGGGAAAACTGGAAATTGAATCCCGTCCGGGAGATGGAACAAAGGTGAGGGCTACTTTCCAACATGGACATATTGACCGTAAACCGCTGGGGAGTATGTCTGAAACAATGGTCATGCTCTTTCTTGGAAATCCGGATGTCGATTTTCACTATAACCATATGAAAGGGGAAAAGTCCTATACCCTGAAAAGCCAATGGATGAGGGAGAGGTTCCCTGATCAATCTTATATGGCTCCGGATGCCATTCAGTGGTTAAGAAAACATCTCCAGGAGGGGTTGGAAGGGATAGGAGTACAAGGATGAGGTGGACAGAAGAGATCTCCCGTGAAGAATGGGAGAGAATAGACCTGGTCATTGACAAATATAAAAGCCGGCATGGAGCCCTGATTCCGGTGCTTAAAGAGGTTCAGGACGTCTGCGGATATCTTCCTAAAAAAGTCCAGCACCGGATCGCCGACGGGCTTCATCTCCCCTCTTCGCAGATTTTTGGGGTCGTCTCTTTCTATGCCTTCTTTACAACCGTTCCCAGGGGGCGAAATATCATCCGGGTCTGTATGGGGACCGCCTGTTATGTGAGGGGATCGAAAGAGATCCTCGACGCCCTCCGGAGGGAGTTGGGAGTGGATGTCGGAGGAATCACGAAGGATCGAAAGTTTTCACTCGAAGCCGTTCGCTGCGTGGGAGCCTGTGGCCTGGCCCCTGTGGTCGTGGTGGGCCAGGACACGTATGGAATGATCACCCCGGGGAGGGCGGTCCAGATTCTGGGAAACTACACCTGATAAGGAAGCCAGGAAGGCAGGAAAAACTCCCTGCCGCAGGTCTAAACCCAAAATTCTTTATTCATGGTTTCCTGGGTTCCTAATGAGAAGATTCCTAACAAGGTCGGACAATGACAAAGTTAACCCTTGAGGATTTGAAAAAAATTAAAGAGGAGGTGCGGTCCTCGACTCTTCTGAGGGAGGGAGGATTCCGGGCAAAGATCACCATCCATATGGGCACCTGCGGCATCGCCGCAGGCGCAAGAAAGCTGATGACAGCGGTCCTGAAAGAGGTCGAAGAGAAAAAGATCCAGGATGTGATGGTGACCACTTCCGGATGCGCAGGGCTCTGCAGCCGGGAGCCCATGGCAACCGTGGAGATCCTTGGGAATCCTCCGGTCAAATATTGTGATCTCAACGAGGAGAAGATAAAGGAGATCTTCCTCCAACATGTCGTCAATGGAGAGATCGTTGAGGCCTATGCCCTCGCCAGAGGGAGCGAATCGACTTACTAGGTAATTATGCCTCGCCCGGGACTTCGCCCGGAATCCCGCTAAGAGCGGGACTTCAGGGCAGCCTTCAAATAATCTTTATTAACCTCCCCCTTTGTAAAAGGGGGATTGAGGGGGATTTTAACAGGTCTCAAATCCCCCCTTACCCCCCTTTTCTAAAGGGGGGGATAATCTGGTTGGGGCGATATCGATAATCTTTTTTCGATATCAATTCACTAAGCGACTAAAAAGGAATGAAAACCTACAGAACTCATCTCATGGTATGTGCCGGAACAGGCTGCGTGGCCTGCGGCTCCTTGCAGTTAAGGGAACGGCTTGCCGCCGAATTGGAGAGCCGAAACCTTTCGGATGAAGTGCAATTGGTCATCACGGGTTGTAATGGCTTCTGCGCCGAAGGTCCGATCGTGGTGGTCTATCCCGAAGGAATCTTCTATAAAAAATTGACTCCGGAAGATGTCCCGTTTCTGGTCGAGGAACATTTTCTCAAAGGCCGCCCTGTCCAAAAGTTTTTATACACTGCGCCGTCCGCTAAGGAAAAAGTTCCGCTCATGAAGGACATCCCCTTTTTCCAGCACCAGGTATTGAGGGCCCTTCGAAATCGGGGCCTGATCGATGCGGAGAATATTAATGAATATATTGCAAGGGACGGATATGCCGCTCTTCATAAAGTCCTCTCTTCGATGAAGCCCGAGGAGGTCATCGAAGAAGTGAAGCTTTCCGGGCTGAGGGGGCGCGGAGGCGCAGGATTTCCGACCGGCAAGAAATGGGAGGAAGGAAGGCGTTATACCTCTTTTCCCAAATATGTCATCTGCAACGGGGATGAAGGCGATCCGGGCGCCTTCATGGATCGGTCCGTTCTGGAGGCCGATCCCCATGCGGTCCTCGAGGGGATGGTCATTTGCGGTTATGCCACCGGCTCACATCAAGGCTATATTTATGTGAGAGCCGAGTATCCTCTTGCCATCCACAGGCTCAACATCGCCATTGAGCAGGCAAGAAATTATGGACTGTTAGGGCACGATATCTTCGGTTCGGGTTTCGATTTCAATATCGGCATCTATCCGGGCGCAGGAGCCTTTGTCTGCGGGGAATCCACGGCTCTGATGTACTCCCTTGAGGGGAAGCGGGGAATGCCCAGGATCAAACCTCCCCGTTCAACCGAAGCAGGCCTCTGGGGACAGCCCACGATCCTCAATAACGTTGAGACCTTTGCCAATGTCCCTTCCATTCTGTTGCACGGAAGCTCATGGTTCGCCTCCATGGGCACATCAGGATCAAAGGGAACCAAAGTCTTCGCCCTCACAGGCGCCGTGCAAAATGTAGGGCTGATCGAAGTCCCCATGGGCACCACCCTGCGAAAAATTGTCTTTGACATCGGAGGAGGAATCCCCGACAAACGGGAATATAAGGCGGTGCAGATCGGCGGCCCCTCCGGAGCATGCTTGCCCGCCCCTCTCCTCGATACGGAAGTGGACTTCGACTCCCTTGATGAGGCTGGAGCGATGATGGGCTCCGGCGGTCTCGTGGTCATGAATGATATGACCTGCATGGTGGATACGGCCAGGTTTTTCACGGACTTCTCCGTTGACGAATCCTGTGGAAAGTGCGTTCCCTGCCGGATCGGAATCAAAGTGATGCTCAATATTCTTCACCGGATCATCCGTGGCGAGGGAAAGATCGAGGATATTGACCACCTCGAACAGCTTGGACAACATATCAAGGATTCCTCCCATTGCGGTCTTGGGAAATCGGCTCCCAATCCTGTCCTTTCCACCATCCGTTATTTCCGGGAGGAATATGAAGCTCACATCATCGACAAACGGTGTCCATCCCTGGTCTGTGCGGATCTGGTTAAGTTTCAAGTCATTCCTGAAAAGTGCAAGATGTGCGGCCTCTGCAAAAAAGCCTGTCCCTCGGAGGCAGTCACCTGGGAGAAGAAGACGGCCGCGGTGATCGATCTGGAGAAATGTATCCGGTGTCGATCCTGCATCCAGGCCTGTAAGTTTTGGGCAATCGAATAGGAGAATCAATGTCAAATGCCAAAATCCAAATGACAAAGGAATGTCAAAGTTCAAAAGAAGACATTTTGACATTTAATCATTTGGATTTCATTTGAACTTTGAGCTTTGACATTTGATATTTTTACGAGATATCGCGAATGAGTAATCGAACAGTAAAACTGACCATTGATGGCATTCCGGTAGAGGTCGAAAAGGGGAAGACCATTCTTGAGGCGGCCCAGTCGGCTGGAGTCCGAATCCCATCCCTGTGCCACGACCCAAGACTCATCCCCTTTGGGGCTTGCAGGCTCTGTGTGGTCCAGGAGAAGGGTAAGTCAGAGCTCATTCCATCCTGTTTCACCCCCGCCAAAAACGGAATGGAGATCCTCACCACCTCTCCAAAAATCATCGATTCACGAAGGGTTCAACTCCAGCTCATCCTTCTCAATCATCCGATGACCTGCCCGCGGTGCGAAAAGGAAGGAGAATGCGACCTTCAGAACCTCATCTATGAATATGGGGTCAACGATACGCAATATCCCTGGGACCTGATCCCCTTTCCTGCGGACCACTCCCCTCTTCTCCAGAGGGACGCAAACAAATGCATCCTCTGCGGCCGCTGTGTGAGAATATGCGATGAAGTCCAGGGAGTGGGAGAACTTTCCTTCACGCGAAGGGGGATCCAGTCCATCATCGACACGGATTTTCATCGTCCGATTCAGTGCGAATTCTGCGGGCAGTGTCTCGATACCTGCCCGGTCGGCGCCATCACCAGCAACTGCTTTGATTACAAGGCCAAATCCTGGGAATTGGCTGAAACCACCACTCCCTGCCCTTACTGCGGGGTGGGGTGTTTGCTCACCATCGGCGCCAGAGAGGGAGAGATTAAGAAGGTCTTTTCCACGCCTGAACATGGCCCGAACGATGGAAATCTCTGCGTCAGGGGACGCTTCGGCTGGGACTTTATTGATTCTCAGGAGAGGCTGAAATCACCCCTTCTCAGGGTCAATGGATCGCTTGGAGAAGTTACATGGGAAGAAGCGCTTGGATTTGTAGCTCAAAAACTCGAAGAGATAAAGAATAAATATGGCCCGCAGAACATTGGGGCGATGATTTCAAGCCGCCTCTCTAATGAGGAATATGTTCTCTTCAAAAAACTCCTCAAGGATGCGATAGGCGCGGAGCAGGTCGCGCTGAATGGAGCAAGGGGCGATCAAGGCTTAACAGAAGGGCTCTCAAAAACCCTCGGGTTTGCCTCTTCCACAAATTCCATCAAAGAGATCCGGAAAGCGGATTGCATCTTCATCATCGGAGTCGATCCTGCCCAGACCCATCCCATTATTAAGAATGAGGTCCATCTGGCCATCCGGAAGAACAAGGCTCAACTCATTGTCCTGGGACCCCATGATATCGGCCTCAGCAGGGCCACGCATCTCTCACCTCTCTCCCCCTCTTCGATTCTTCTTCCTGTTAAACCGGGCGAAGAACTCTCCCTTCTCAATGCAATGGCCGGAGTCATTTTAAAGGAAGGCCTTGAAAATCAGGGATTCATCGGACAATGGACCGAAGGAATTGAAGAGTTAAGGAAGAAACAGGATGAGTGCTTGTCAGGCCTTTCGGATGTGGAACGAAGCACCGTTGAGAAAGCAGCGAGAGCCTTTGCCCAATCGAAGAGGGCGATGATTCTGATTGGATCCGGTTCCTGGTCTCATTCTGATTCCGCGAACATAGCCTCGGCTTGTTCCAATCTCGCTCTTCTGACCGGCCATGTCGGCAAGGAGGGCTCGGGAATTCTTCTTCTCCTTGAGAAATGTAACAGCCAGGGAGCCATTGATATAGGGATTTTTTCAGGGGCAAAGGAGATGAATGATCTTGTCAAACAGGCGGAGGAGGGAAAGCTTAAGGCCCTCTATCTCGTGGGAAAGACCCCTGCCCTGCCTCCCAGGGCTCTGGAGAACCTCGAACTTCTGGTGGTTCAGGACCTCTTTATGACTGAAGCCGCAAAGGGGGCCCATGTCGTGCTTCCGGCCTGTTCGTTTGTTGAGAAGTCAGGAACCTACACCAATCTGGAACGAAGGGTTCAGAAACTTCATCCTCTTCGTCCGCCCAAAGGTCAGTCAAAATCAGACTTCGAGATCTTCCTCCGACTGCTTCGTCTCCTGGAGGTCCCGGTTTCAGGAGAGACCCCGGAGGCCATCTTTCAGGATATTTCCAAAATCAATCCCCAATATCAAGGCCTTCAGGATGGGGAGCAGTGGCCCAAGGGAGCCGGCTATCTTTACGGAGATGGGTTTCCCATGGGGAAAGCAAAATTCATCCCTCTTGCTCAACCTCAGCCTAAACCTCAACCTGACGATTATCCCTTCTGTCTGATTGAGAAATCGTCGCTCTTTCAATCGGGCGAGCTCAGCCTGAAGAGTGAAAATCTGAAGAGGGTGATGGAGAAGCCTTTTCTGGAGATGAATATCGAGGATGCTCAATCTTTGAACCTCCAAGAAGGAGAAATGATGGAACTCTCATCCTCCGCTGGGAAAACATCGAAGATGAAGGTCCGTCTCTCCTCAATGCCTGCGCGGGGGATCATGATTGCCCCCTTCCCATGTTCCCTTGTTGAGGACGGATGGGCATGGGTAAAATTGGAGAGGAAAAAAATTAACCATCTGATGAAAGGAGGAAGGTGAATGAATATTATCGTCTGTATCAAAAGGGTTCCGGACACAGCGGATGCGGATATCTTCATCGACAAGTCGGGAAAAGATATCGAGAAAAGCGGGCTGGCGTTCGACCTGAACGAATGGGATAGTTACGCCATTGAGGAGGCCATCCAGCTGAAGGAGAAGCTGGGTGGAACCGTGACCGTCCTTTCTGCGGGAGGCGAGGATTCAAATGAATCCCTGAGAAAGTGCCTCGCCATGGGCGCGGATGATGCGTTCCGGTTAAGTGATCCGGCTTTTGCTGGTGGGGACGGCCTGGCCACCGCCAGGGTCCTTGCAGAAGCGATTCGTACAAGACCTTTTGATCTTATTTTAGCCGGCACTCAGGCCGAAGACGATGGGTATGGTCAGGTGGGCGTGGTGATGGCAGAGATGCTCGGCGTCCCCCATGTCTCCATTGTCAACCGCATTGAGGTCCAGGAGAAAAAGATCAAGGCCCATCGCGAATTAGAGGGCGGCCTCGAGGAAGTCGTTGAGGTCGATCTCCCCGCGCTTCTTACGATTCAGACAGGAATCAATGAACCGCGATATGTCTCCATTATGGGCATCCGGAAAGTAGCCAAGAAGGAGATCAAGGCCTTTGGAGCCTCAGACCTCAATCTGAAACCTGAAGAGGTGGGGCTTTCCGGTTCGGATATCCAGCTCGAAAAGGTTTTTCTTCCTTTGGTCGGCGAAGGAGCAGAGATGCTTGAGGGAAAACCGGAGGAGATCGCGCTGAAGGTCTTCGACATTCTGAGAGATAAAGGAGGGGTGGCCTGATGAAAGAGATTATTGTTGTCGCAGAACATCGACAGGGAGAATTGAGAGATGTGACCTGGGAGATGCTCTCCAAGGGGCGGGAACTTTCAGAGGGTCTTGGCGGAGAATTATCGGTCGCCCTCATGGGAAAGGACGTGAAGAACCTTGCGGAAGCCCTTAAACCCAAAGCCAACAGAGTGCTCCTCATTGAAGACAACCGGCTTGAATTTTATAACTCGGAGACTTATGAGAAGGTCCTCACCCAGCTCATCACCGAGAGAAAACCCATGCTCACGATGATCGGCCACACGGCCACAGGCATGGACTTTGCGCCGAGCCTGGCCGCTCATCTGAAGATCCCTCTGGCTACGGACTTAATCGGCATTGATGCGAAGGATGAAACCTTCGCCCTCACCCGCCAGATTTATGGCGGAAAGATCAATGCTTCTGTCTCCTTTTTGAAAAAAGCGCCCCAGTATATGGCCACGCTTCGCGCAGGGGCTTTTCCTGTGGCGGAGAAAGGACCTCTCCCGGGAGAGATCGTCTCGATTCCCTCTCCGTTGACGGACGAAGCTCTGGCCAGACGTTTTCTCGAATATGTGGAGGCCGCCGCAGGTGAGGTCGATATCACCCAGGCCGATATTCTCATCGCCATCGGAAGAGGAATCAAGGATGCGGAAAACATTCCCATGGTGAAGGAACTGGCTGACTCCCTGGGAGGAGTGCTTGCCTGCTCACGGCCTGTGGTCGATAAGAAATGGCTTCCCAAAAGCTCTCAGGTCGGAACCTCCGGGAAGACCGTCAAGCCGAAAATCTATGTCGCCATCGGCATCAGCGGCGCCTTTCAGCATGTCGCAGGGATGAAGGGGGCAGGAACGATCATCGCCGTTAACAAGGACCCCAAGGCCCCGATCTTCGGCGTTGCCCAGTATGGCATCGTGGCAGACCTGTTCAAGATTATTCCGGTGATCAAGGACAAGGTTAAGGAACTGAAAAAAAGTTAGGAGTTCGGAGTTGGGAGTTCGGAGACAAAACCAAACTGTTACCCCAATTGAGTCAAAAATTTTGACAAAATCCCCTCTAACTCCCCTCGGTTGCGAGTCGAAGCGACTTTGCCAAAGGGGAGAACTCATTATTATCCCCCTTTGGAAAACTGATCGTGTCCCATAAGTTGGGGGGCTGGACACAAGGGGAGAACTGTGTTATAGATAGGCCGTGCGGATATGCGGCCAGGAGTTTAGCGACGAAATTTGTGACCGAATCCGGGCTACCATTGAATCGGAGCCGACGATATCGCGTCGGGCATTGTCGTTGCGCGTCTGCCAGTGGCTCAACTGGAAGAGTCCCAATGGCAAGCCGAAGGAGATGAGCTGTCGGGTGGCCTTGCTGAAGTTGCACCGCGAGGGGATTCTTTCTCTTCCGGAGCCAGGAGT
>JAGXTA010000027.1 GCA_018333535.1 Deltaproteobacteria bacterium
ACGCGGTCCTCTATCAGGACAAGGAAAAGAAAGTTCGCGATCGATCTTTTCATCTGGAATGATAGCCGAAATGTTTTTGAGTAATGGTTCCATGGTGCCTCCTGTCGGAGAACATCATAAGTCGAAAATAAGGAATTTGCCAGCTTTGGAAAAAATGAGATTTGTGAAATGTTTTCAATGCCTTAAACTAAAACCCCGATCACCCTCTAATAGCTCTTATATCCATTGGGATGTCGAAGGACGACCTGTTTCCCGAATCCTTCCACCCATCCTGCTGAATCAACCACTCCATCTGCCACAGCCCATACAGGTGTTCCGATCGGAGCTGCGTAATCTATTCCTAGATGGGGGTGAACTCCTCCCATAATCGGGTGCCTTCTATTTCGATTGAAGCCCGAACTGATATAATTGAACCTCAGGGGCATCTTTAGGAATGCCTTATCCAAAGAGTAGCCTTTTTCGTCATAATATTTATTTTTAAATCGGAGCCCCCTGATGATTTTCTTCCCACTCTGATATTCTAAAGCACTGATCGCTCCATATTTAATAAACTCATCCCCTTTATAAATCTTCTCCACCACCACTTTAAATCGGTCTCCTTTTCTCACATCCTGAGAAAAATCCATTTCCCAGGCTAAAACCTCTGCAAAGGCAGTGGCCAGAGACCAATGCTCTCCGACCTCCTTCATCGCTTTCGCGAGAGAAGAGTGAATTTCTCCCTCTGCCTTTATCAGATAGATGTCGAGTGGGATTTCCCTCTTTTTTGAAGCATATTCCCCTTTTGGGTCTTTCTCAATTTCATAGACCTCAGTAGGACTTACTTCATAAATGAATTTTACGAACTCTCCCTTCTCATCGGTGATTAATTGATAAGCCTCTCCTCCTCTAATTCTTCTGAAATCCACATAAGATCTCAATTTTGAGACGATCAGATTGATCCACTGAAAGGAGATTTTCTTTTTTGCCAGAGATTGAGAAAATGCCTCCCCTTCTTTGATTTTCCCCTCAATAATATGAATCTGCCCCTCTGACGAATGAGCCATCTGTGCGAAGAAGAATATGCAGGCTAAGGATAATGGGTTAATAGCCCATAAAAAGATAAACTGTCTTCTCATTTTGCAGGTCCCCAGATGAATTTTCCCGTTTTGTCAATGTAGCCAAGTTTATCCCCAATCATTACCATTGCCAATCCTTCTAAAAAATCTCCAGCCTCATCGAAATGAGGAGTGATGACGATCTTTCCGGTCTTATCGATAAAACCATATTTCTTACCAATATTTACTCTTGCCAGCCCTTCAGAGAAAGGCCAAACATCATCAAACTGAGGAGGAATGACTATCTTCCCGGTCTTATCGATAAAACCATATTTCTCATCTATCTTTACCTCTGCCAGTCCCTCAGAAAAATGTCCGGCCTCATTGAATTGAAGATTTATAACATATTTTCCAATGGGATCAATATATCCCCACTTCCCTCCACTGAGTACCCCATTCTTGTCAGGAGATCCACCTACATTCACCGATGCCAATCCTTCAGAAAAATCATCAGCATGATCGAATTGAGGAGGTATAATGATTTTTTCACCCCTATCGATATAGCCATACTTGTTATTCTGGATGATCCGAAAAAGTTTGCTCGGTTGAGTTGTTTTTTTGTCCCGATCACATGCAAAAAGAACGCAAGTCAAACTCAGTATAGTCATGTATACCAAAAGAAAGCCAGTCTTTCTCATTACCATCTCCTCATTGCTTGGTCCCATTCTGTTCCGATATTTTAGGTGGAGGCTGGAGTGGTTTTGGTGGTTCCGGAGGTTTATGTCTACTAAAGAATGTTTGATCCATTTTGGCCTCCTTATTTTTTACATCTGAAGTTTACGAGATTGAAATGTAACTTTCAATAAACTTTTACTTTCTTGTCCGTCAGACAGACATGAAGCTTTCCATCCAGGGTCGGTGGAGCGATCATCAAGGTTAAATATCTTCTACGGGGGAAAATCTGCCCCTTTTTGTTTTTAAGGGTTTTGATTGAAGGTTTAAGGAATTTGAGATGGAGGACTTGGATGTGCCAGAGTATTACATGACTGCAGAATCCACTATCGGTATTCCAAAACATTTGACAGTTTCTTTCGACGTGTGGTATGGTGCTTTAAAAAGCAAATAACCCCGCCCACAGGGCGGAGTTTTCAGATGCGATTTTAATAAAAGGAGATGGCCATGTCAAAAAAATTATTTTGGTTCATGCCTCCCTTGGTAATCATCATTCTAATCCTCGTCCTTCTGATCGGACGTGAGAAACCTCCAACCCTGGAGGTGGAAAATGCAGAAAAAGCAGTTGCTGAGGCAAAACAAAACGAAGCCGATATATATGTTCCAGATATTTTTCTGAAAGCAGAAGAGAGCCTAAAAAGGGTTAAAGATCTGATGAGAGAAAAGAAATATGAGGAGGTAAAGAAGGCAGCCGAGGACACAATCAACCTTGCGAAGCAGGCTATTTCTCAGGTGGAGCCAAATAAGTCAAAGATGAAGGCTGAAGCCGAGCAAATGATCTCCGACCTCCGGAAAGGAATCGATGAGCTAAAAAGTCTTATTTCAAAACCCTCCAAACGAATGACAAAACGGGAAAGAAAGGAACTTGAGGAGCTGATTCAAAAATGGGAAAAAGACCTGGCCAACATCGAAGTGATGATGGGGGCACAGAAAATACGCCAGGCCTATGACCAATTGATGGCCCTGAAGAAAGAAGTTAGTTCCAAGCGAGAAAGGTTCATCCCCTCAGTAGAAGAAAAAACAGGGGTAAAATAACAATCATGATCAGAGGCGGAGCTATGATTGTGAGAGATATATCTCATTAACCGGATATTCGGAAGACCGAGGAACCTAGGCTGCTTAGGGGAAAAAGTCATTGAAGAACTTCAGGCAGCTCTGAAAAAAGCGAAGGAAGTAATGGATACGAATTTGGCGGCTGCCATCAACAGGATTTATATCCTTATGGCACAAAATGAGTAAACTGTTTCGTAAAGGCTGATGGCGATTTTTTAAGTCAACCCCTCTTCAAAAAACCGTGCATACCAGTTACAAAAAATGAATCGCTTCCCAGTGTAGCAGAATGCCCCGGTTTGGGGAATCATTACCCAAACTTTTCTCTCTTCATTTCTAAAACAATTCTCAATAACCTCTTATTAATTAAGCAATTAAACGATTTGGCATTGTTGTTGCTCTTAAATAATTTAGAGTTAGAATTTGTCCCTAATGGAAAATTTAATCTGGCATTGGAGATTTAAAAGGGGAAATAATTATTTATTTCGTCAACTTCTTTCTAACGAAAGTAGATAGTCTATGGATCATCTAATAATTGATCAAGAGCTCCTTGAACGTATTAACTCCCATTGGAGGGAAAAAGGTATTAATTTATCCATCGAAGACATCTCCACGGGAGTCCATTTGATCAAAGATGAGATTCTTTACCGATGTGTAAACGGATTGGTCAGTCAGGTAGAAAAAATACTCGCTGTTGATCCCTCTTTAGCAGAAAGAGAGATTCTTGAGATCGTAGCAAATGGCATTGTGGATTATTTTGGCGCCCAGGTTGCAAGCATACGGATTTACAGTCCTGAACGAGGGGAAATGTTCTCCTTTGGATCTTACCCCCGGAATGTTGAGGTTTATGAGGACACAATCCCGGTCGAGAATACAATCGCTGGAGAAGTGGCCAAAACAGGTCAGACTTTCTTGGTGCCCAATATTTTTAAAGAAGATAAATATAAAAATAAGGAGAAGGCGGAAAAACTTGGGGTGCATTCCATGATGGCTATCCCAATTTCCCTCCCTCGTTTTTCTATAAGAGATATAGATACAAAAGGGGTCCTACAGATCTATTATGAAGAGGAGGACAAGGTCTTCACGCCTCTTGAAGTCGAGACTGCAGAATTGTTGGCGAGAAGAGTAAGTTATGTGATTGCCAGGAAGCGAATCAAGGAACTCCAACAATTTCATTTGATCAAAGACAAGATCATGGATCATATCTTTCAGAAATTAGCCAAAGGAGAAGGAATTAAGATGAGAGATTTATTTGAGTCGATCATTCCAGAGTTAGCAGATATCATGGAAATTCAAAGATGTGCCCTTTTCTCAGTTATGAAGGACCGAAAACAAGTTGTCGTGGAGGCTGGATATCCGGAAACAGGGCATGGAATTGGCCACTCCCGTTCTATGGATGAACCCTATATCAATACTCTCGTATACCAGGTAGGTCCATTCGGCGAATTTGAAAATGAGAAAGTCTATCCCTCCTACATTTTAATTCATAATCCTAAGGAAAGTCGTCTCCTTCCCTCGGACATTAAACATTTTCTTGAAACTCAACAAATCCATTCCGTTCTTTATATTCCTTTAAAAGTGGACGAAGAGGTTAAATACTTTCTTGCCTTCGATGCCCAGGCTCACCATCAGCGATTTACAGATGAAGAAATTGAGATCTTAACATTCTTCGGCAAAGAATTGACAAAAGGGTTGAAACTCGAAAAGATGGGAGAGATTCTCCATGATCTTAAGAACCCGGCGATAGCATTGGCAGGTTTTGCAAAAAGGATTCAGAAGATTGTTGAGGAAGGAGATTATCCTAAGGATGAAAAAATGGTTCAGGCATTGGACATCATTTTGAAGGAGTCTTACCGTCTTCAAGAATTAGCCTTCACCCTCTATGGAGAAAGGAAAGAATCCATCATCGATTTAAATGATGTGGTAAAGAGACGATTTCTTATTTGTCAGGAAACTATCAAAGAGCTGAAGATAGATAACATTCAGTTTATTCAACAAGAGTCAGAGTCTCCTTTATGGATTCGATGTGTACCCATTCATATTGAAAGGGTGATCGATAATCTTCTTTCCAATGCCTGCAACGCCATTCCCGAAGAAGGAGGGGGAGTAGTTTCTGTTCACACCTATCCGAAGGATCTGTGGGCTGTGGTTGAAATCATCAATACGGGTGAAATCTCAGATGAAGAGAAAAATCGATATCTCAAGGGAGAAACAAGCGGTAGAGGACTTCGCATATGCACTCATTTGGTCAAGAATATGGGAGGGAAAATAGAGGTAGAGCCCAAAGAAGGTCAGACCACTTTTCGTATCATACTCCCTCTTATTGATTACTCATCAATGTAGCAAAATGCCCCTGCTTGGGGAATCATTACCCAAATTTTCTAACCTTTCATTTCTAAGTTATTCAAGGAAACTCTTTGTTTTTAAGCGATTATTCGGCTTGGCATCATTATTGCTCAAATCACAAGTAGATGATAGAAGAGAGCGATTTTTAATGTGCGAAGATGGATTAATATAAAAAAGATGTTCATTTTCTTCTTAATCCCTTTGATGGTGGTTAATCTTAGTGCCTTTGTCTTCGCCAATGATTCTTCTTCAGAGAATCTTTCTCCAGGAGCGGTCGCGGCTGATATCTTAGTGTTTAGACCTGTAGGACTGGCGGGATTTATCGTTGGGATGATAGCTTTTGTAGCCCCTCTTCCCGTAATCATTCCTTTTAATTTGAGCCACGAGGCTGCAAAAGTCCTCGTAATGGAACCCTATCGGTATACATTTGAACGTCCTTCTTGGGGAAATGGAATTTCATGGTGTTAAATAATGAGATGTTGAAAAGTCGAAGCTAACCCTGACTTACAAAAAGGGGGCTAATTTAGATCAAGTTTAAAGTTTTGCAACAAGCTTTTGAGTGTGCCCCAGTTACTTTGACTTTGACTCTCTTACTCTTGTGTTTCCAAATACGGCGTTTCCGTGATTGAATCGCCGATGGGCTGGAAGGGATAAGGGCTATCGAGTTGAAAATAAGAAAGCATGTTGTAATAAGGTATGCGCTCTTTCAGATCCCTGATATAGCGATCCTTATTTTGATCCTGATTATTCTTTGTCAATGGATAAGTCTTCCCTCACGGCTATTCTGGTTTATTATTGGCTTCTGGATAGTCAAGGATGTTTTGATGTTTCCTTTTGTCTGGCGTGCATATGATCGGCCCTGTCCAGGAGACCTACGATCCCTAATTGGCACTGATGGCATCGCGGAGGAGAAGCTTGCCCCTTCTGGACATGTCCGAGTCCATGGCGAACTCTGGCAGGCCGAGGTGGTAGGAGAGTGTTCCCTCATTGGAAAAGGTGAGATTGTAAGAATAGAAGGAATCAGGGGGCTCAAATTACTCGTCCGACCCCTACGATGAAAGAAGGACATAGAAACTACAATTCAAGTCAAATTTTTGAGTAACATCAAAAAGGAGGCCCGATATGGACCTACTATCCAAAGAAGAACTAAGTAGTCTCATACACAAGAAGGAGACACCCTGTGTCTCAATTTATATGCCTACACACCGTGTGTTTCCGGAGACAAAGCAAGACCCGATTCGATTCAAAAATCTCCTCCGGGAGGCAGAGGAGCGCTTAAAGATAGCCGGTCTTCGTTCTCTGGAGGCAAAGAAATTATTAAAGCCAGCCAAGGCTCTGATCAAGGACGGACTTTTCTGGCAGTATCAGGGCGATGGGTTGGCGACCTTCATATCTTCGGACGTATTTTATCACTACCGGCTACCCCTAAAATTCAATGAGTTGCTGGTCGTCACCGACCGGTTTCACATTAAACCTCTTCTTCAACTATTCAGCCAAGACGGACGGTTTTTTATCTTGGCCCTCAGTC
Organism: Deltaproteobacteria bacterium; assembly: GCA_018333535.1. Taxonomy (GTDB): domain Bacteria; phylum Desulfobacterota; class BSN033; order BSN033; family UBA1163; genus RBG-16-49-23. Next base: position 6,691 of record JAGXTA010000027.1, read on the forward strand.
AAAACGAAGTGAGATTTCTTCAGTGCAGCCGGTTCAGCGTAAAAGAAGTTGAACTGAATAATGTTCCCAGAAGTCTGAGTGAGGCCCTGAAGTATGACGATCCCGAGAAACAGCTTCAGTTCCATACCCGTACTCCCACAGCTACGGGGGAAAGGGCGGCGATGTTTCATGGACAGGGAGTGGGAACGGATGATGCTAAGGATAATATCCTGAGATTCTTTCACCAGGTCGATGATGGATTACATAAGTTGGTTCGCAAAGAGCAGGCACCCCTGATCCTGGCAGGTGTGGAATACCTCTTTCCGATTTACCGGGAGGCAAATAGCTATCCCCATTTGATAGAAGAGGGAATTACCGGAAACCCCGATGGATTGAAGGCAGAAGAGCTGCATGAGCAGGCATTGAAAATTGTCGAACCTTATTTTCTCAAGGCACAGGAAGAAGCCATTGCCCAATATAAACAGTTAGCGGGAAGTGAGCGGGCTTCAAACAACCCTAAGGCAATTGTTGAGGGAGCCTATGATGGGCGAATCGAAATCTTAATTGTGGCGGTGGGCATCCAGCAATGGGGTTTCTTTGATTTAAAGACACGGATGATCCATCTTCACCCGGAAGCTGAACCAGGGGATGAGGATCTACTCGATTTCGCGGCTGTCCTTACTTTCCTAAACGGAGGGAAGGTGTATGCCGTGAAGCCGGAGGAGATGCCGGATGAGGCGCCCGTGGCTGCAGTATTTCGTTATTGATGGAAATTCTAAGAATTCAAATCTCGGAATGGTCTTATTTAAGAGGATTTGAAGCTTAAAATTGGAAGAAAGGAGGGGAAAAGTATGTTACCTTTCAAGAAAATTCTTTGTCCAACAGATTTCAGTGAACCATCCTATGAGGCAATTAAGACGGCGGGTGAATTAGCTTACCACTTTGGCTCAGAACTTTGTATCGTCCATGTGATTACCCCAGTTCCTATCATACCTATGCCTATGGGCCCAGAGCCAGCAGCTTTCAATGTTTCCTTGTATGAGCAAGAATTGGAGGCTTCTTCGAAAAGGTCGCTTGAAGAGGTGGTCAACCAGCTTGAATCGAAAGAGCTGAAGACGCGTTTAATTGCCCTTAGGGGAAATCCGGCAGACGAAATAGTACGGACCGCTGACGAGGAGAATGTAGACCTGATCGTCATTGCAACCCGGGGCCGCACCGGATTGGATCGCCTGATCTTTGGCTCCGTCACGGAGAAGGTCATGCGGCTTGCAAAATGCCCGGTTCTCACGGTCACTATCAAAGTACCATTCGAAGAGGGCGAAGAGACTCTTACAAGAAGAGAGGTTCTGGGCCTTTCCGAGAAAAAAGAGGTTAAACTTCCTGAGGCACAATTGGAAAAGAAGAAAGCCTATCAAGAGAAGATAGAAGGCCAGTTGAAAGAATGGGGCGCCAGGATCGATGAACTGATGGCCAAAGCCGAAACGTCGAGGGCAGAACTGAAAGTGAAATACGAAAAACAGATCGAAGATCTCCGAGCCCAACAAGAAGCCTTGAAAAAGAATCTGCAAGAATTCAAAGAATCTGGGGAAGAGGCCTGGGAGCACCTCAAAACTGGTATTGAAAAGAACTTCGATGAATTAAAGGATTCCGCAGATCGCACCATTTCATTATTTAAGGAGAAGGGGGAAGACGTAGCTGAAACAGTATCAAAAAAGAAAAAAGCTTATGTGGAAAAGGTAGAGGATCAATTAAAGGAGTGGGGTAACCAGATCGACATTTTGAAAGCCAAGGCGGAAAAGTCAAAGGCCGAAATTAAAATAAAGTATCTCGAGCAGGTTGAAGAGTTGCGGAAAAAACAGGAAACCGTAAAAAAGACGCTACATCAATTCAGAGAATCTGGAGACGAGGCGTGGGAAGACCTGAAGGATGGTATGGATCGGGCCCTGGATGACCTGAAGAAGAGCTTAAAGAGAGCAGTCTCCAGATTTAAGGAAAAGTAATCTTAATGCTCTGACAACTTCATCGATATTTTGGCCGATATTGAGAAAAAACTCGTATTTTGCACTTTGTCGAATCTAAACGTGGAACCTTCCAAACATATTTCCCACTATTAGGCACATTTTCAGCCACTGCCTCTTTTAGGATTTGATCTTTTATCATATAACTCTCCTATAAGTTTTTTCGGCCTTTCTCCAATAGAAAGGCGACTTCCCCTCCCAGGATGAGGATAGCCGATGAGTAATAAACCCAGAAGAAAAATATGGCCAAAGTCCCCAAGGACCCGTAGATTACAGAGAATCTTCCCAAATGTACGACATACCATCCAAACAACTGTTTCGCCACCTCCCATAATAGACTGGTAAATAAGGCAGATTGAAGAGCTGGCTTGAGATGAACCTTTTTATTGGGAACGACTTTGTAAATCAAAAAGAACATCCAAAAAGTAAAGAAAAAGGGGATGGGATATTTGAGGACAAATTGAGCGATCGGCCCTATGTCAAGAAAATAACTAATACGGAAACTTTGAATGAAGGTGATTGCGGACGTAAGTACCATACTCGCAAGCAAAAATATCCCTGCTAAGAAAACCATGAAAAGGTCAATTGCCTTCCCCCGGAGAATGCCTCGACTCTTTTCAACCTGGAAGACTGTATTGAGGGTTATTCTCAATGAACTAAACACCCATGTGGAGGCCCAGATTAATCCCCCAATGCCCAATACCCCGACAATTTTTCGATCCCGAATGATTGTTGAAAAGTTTTTCATGATCCTCGGATCCAAGGAAGGAACAGCATTTTCAAAATAGCGACGAATGTGATTGAATATTTCTTGAGCACTGTAGAGGTACGTACCCAAAACGGCCAACACCAATAAAATGAGCGGAATCAGGCAGATGAGAAGATTAAAAGTAACTCCCGAGGACAGAAAAAAACCGTGGTCATCATCAAATTTCTTTAACGCAGCCCAAAGGAAATAAAATTTGGGTAAAATATGTTTTCTCCAATTGATCTGTCCCAGATATCGAACACCACACCGTTTCATGTTAGAAAAAGATGGTCTGTTGGATACAATGAGATTCCTCCCTTGGATTTTCATATATGCGAGATACGATCCGACTCTTCATCCTTTTTCTGTTTTGTCCTATAAATTCTTTCAAGAAAGTCTTTAGCCAAGTCCCTCCCCCCCCATCCAAAGGCAATAGCCAGGGCCAGAACAATACCGCCAAACGTAATGGAGAAGGCCGCCACGATCACCTTCTCTGCGATGCCCAGATGATAAAGGGCCATCGTCAAAGAAAGAATAATGATGAACCATCGGACGGAACGGCTGAGAAGTTTCGCTGATTCCATCTGGGCGTTGACCGCCGCAATGAGTGCGGCCTGGCCTAAAAAGATAGCGATCAAATATCCGATAACCAAAATGATGACCGCGGCAAAAAGATTGGGAAGGTAGCTGAAGAATTGGGCGATAAAGTTTTGAGTTGCCGCCACCTCAAGGGCGTTGATCCCAAGGATCAGGGTGATAAGAACAATGACCCAATAGAAGAAACGGCTCACCAGACTGGCAGGGGAATAGGCCAATCCCCCTTTTGATAGAATATGGGTCAACCCCCATCGTTCGCTCACCCGGTCAAATTGAATCGCCTTTAAAAAGCGAAAAAGAAGTGTTTTAATGACCCACGCGGTGATAAATCCGATGATGAGAATGGTGATCATCGCCAATAGATTGGGCAAAAACGTGGCGACTTTCCCCAAGAATTTATTGAATGAAGCTACGATGGCTGTCCTCCAGATTTCACTCATATCCTTCACCTCCTATATTCTTAGCCCCACCGCTCGATGAGGTAGGGTTTCATCTCTTCAAAAACCTTGCAAAGGGATTCGATCTTTTCTTCAACCTCCTTTACAGAACTTTCTTGATTTTCCTTAACGAATGAAGCCACCCTCCCCAGGTAAAGTGGAATCATTGACTTTAATAAATGTTCACGATGGACTGAGCCCTTGTGATAAGCAATGGAAAAGTCATAAATCAAACGAACCCATAGATCTTGAGGGAAGGAAAAAGCTTCATCCGATAGTCGACTAATGGAGTCAAGCCACAAAACGGTCTCTGGAAGCAATACCTTTCTCCAGATCTCCATCAGATCTTTGACCCCTAATCGAAAGCTTCCGATCATCCGTTCCAGATTGACGGGGACGGGTTCGAGACCTACCTCGTAATGAAAACCAAAAGTAGGAACGGGTTGTGACTCCTCAACCCCTTTCCAGAGAGGTTGATAATGCCCCATCAACCCATAGACCGAAGAAACGACCTGAGTGAACATGGGGCCCAGGTCGCTCCCGGGGTCTTTGGCATCATGGATTTTAGCCCCCAGGTAGGATTGGCATACCTTATATCCCTCCGCGATGGCGAGGGTCGTCATCCAGATATCGATTCCAAACCGGGCCACGTCCGACTCCCATACCTCTTGGGTCAAATAATGCTTCGCCAATTTTCCGGAAAAGCCGAAATCTCCCCCGATAGGCTGACGGACCCTCTTTCCATATAATGCCCGGGTCAGTGGATAGACGATACTGTTCGTGATCGTCCCGTCGAATTTATGCCGGGCATAAAGAGGGGACACATAGTCAAATCCCTCCTCATACACCGGTCTAAGAAGAAGCTCCATCCACTCCGGGGTGATGGACCTCAGATCCGAATCCACCACGGCACAGGCCTTCGCATTCAGGATCTGAGTGGTTTCGAAGATGGTGCGGAAGGAACTCCCTTTTCCTGGAATCCCATGGTAGGGAGTAACAATCTTCTGAATGGGATGAACGGGGTGAGAAGTGAGGATGGTCTTATAATCTTCTATCTGGACCCTCTTTACCTCCTCTTGCGTCCCATCGGTTGAGCCGCCGTCGGAATTGATTAAAATGGCCTTGGCCTTTGGAAAGTATTTGGCAAGACCCGCCATAACGGCCCGTACTACATGGCCGATGGTCCGGACATTATTGTAACTTGGAATTCCAATCAGGATATCCGTCTCTTGAATCTTTTCTAACTGAATCTGAAATGATGGCTCCATCTCTTCCCTCAAAAACCTAAACCCAACAATCTTTTAATATTTCGTTGACCTCCTCTTTCTTGAGGGCGCCCATCACCCTTTTCCAATCTTCCCGGAATTGGAGATACTTGGACCAACTTTTATCTTTCTTCCGAAACAGGAGGCCGATATTATCCAAACACTCCCTCGCTTTTCCCCATTCCCCTTTGCCAAGATAGTCAAGGCTCAAAAAGAGGGAGGTGAGAATGGCTTTCGGATAGAGGGTCCACTTCATAAAATATCCCGGATAGGGTTCGAGGTCAATCGTTGTTCCTGTTTTTACCTTTTTCCTTTCGTAAAGAAAACGTTCAATATCGCCTTTTAATTCCTCGTAAAAATAAACTCCTGTCCTTTCGGGGTGGAGATGTTTTATCCGAAGTTGTTTGTCAAACAAGAGGCAGAACCCCTGTTGGCTGGCATTGATGAGATAATCGGTATCTTCTCCCCTTGGAATGTAAGGGTCAAAGGGGATATGGCGGAAAAGATGTCGATGAAGAGCGAGATTTCCACCCAAAAGCAAGGGAGAAGGGATGAGTCGATCCTTTGATGAGAGAATCTTCTCCCAGACCTGGTTCATCCATTTGGTCTTATTCCAAAAAAACCTCCACCAGAGAGGTTGAGGAGGAAGAAGGATGGTTCCATCCGGGTTGACATAAAATCCGCCTTTCCCACTCACTTTCTTCCCATTCCATCTTTGGTTCAGATACTCACACGCGACCTTTAAATAGTGAGGGTCCTCCACGATTTCGTCATTGTCCATGAAGATCGCTACATCCATCGAGAGGGCCTGAGTAAGAAGGAGCCCCGTATTACGGATTTTCGAAAATCCTTTAAGATCAATAAGAGGAGAGAAACTTCTGAAACCTTTTTGATCCAGATATTTTCTCAAGGTTTTCAGACGATAAGAGGAAAAGAGAAATATTTTTCTTGCCCGGAGATTCTGCAATGCTTGCCTGAGGAACCCATCCATCTCAATCCACGAGCCCTCTTCGTCTCCTCCAACCAGATCAAAACAGACAGGAAGAAGGAGGGTAAAATCCTGATCTTCTAATATCTTCAGGCTTTCGATTGCCCTTCTGGTCAGAGCGAGCCCCTCTGAATCAGGTAATTCTTCCGGGCGGTTTAATCGGAGATAGACCGGAATGATGATGGCTTTATTCATTTCCCTTCTTACTCCAATCGAGTGAAAATATTTTGACAAAATCCCCTCTAACTCCCCTTTGCCAAAGGGGAGGACTTATTATTATCCCCCTTTGGAAAAGGGGGAATAAGGGGGATTTTAATATGGGGTTTAACAAACTTTTAAATAGTCTCGCTATCATGTTTGCAGCTCAATCAAGCAATAATTTTTCACTCAATTGGGGTCTTATTCATCTTTTGGTTTGACAGAAGTGGCGGTGCCATGTAAGACCGTTTCAAGGTTTTCTATCTGCTTCTTCAATTCTTTCGATCGAATGGAAGATTTAATAGCCTTTGGAATCCAGAAGAAAAAGGTCATGAGAATCCCCACACCCATTGATCCTAAGATGGTGTAGACCAGGGAGGTTTCAAACTTCCAAAAAAGAAATCTCATGGTAACAAGAGGAGCGGATGAATTTTGAACAGCAAAAATGGCAACTCCAATGATGATTGCCAACATCAACCAGTAAAAGAATTGCATAGGTTTCCTCCTGATTTAAAATTGAAACTCCCTTAATATATTGAGAATTGCTTCGTTCCAGGCTTGAGGTCCTGTTCCTTCAAAACATATTAGATTTTTAGATGGTATCTCAGGGGAAATACCTTCTTTTTCTTTGAGAAAAATCGGATGATCCACGGCTAATAACATGGGGATGTCATTCAGACTGTCTCCAATGCCCACGGTCGAGATAGAGAAGAACTCGTTTTCGTATAGCTCTTTCAGAATCTCAACCGCCTTCCCTTTATCGTTTTTCCCGAGGATATGGTGAAACCTTCCTCCCCAGACATAGTTCATTCCCTTTTCCTCGATCTTTCTTCTGACCGTCTCAATTTCTCTTTCTCCCCCTTCAATTATAAAGGGTTCGTCATATTCTCTTTTCTTGGCAAACTCAGCTTCTCCCAAACTCAATCCACTGATTGAGGAGAGCTCCTCCTCCGTGAGGTCTGAGAACCCTTTTATCGGAATCCCGGTCTCTTTTTTGATGGAATCCAAAATCTCAAGGATGATTGGATAAAAGGTTCCTAATTCCAAAACGAAATATTCTCCCAACACCCTATCGTAAGGAAAAGAAAATGATAAGTAACCTTTGGGAACAAACACCGCTCCTCCATTTTCTGAGACGAAGGGATGGGCGTTCTCTAATTCTTTTCGATATAATTCTATCTCAGTTCGGGTCTTACTGCTGGATAGAACCAGAGGGATCCCTTTTTGCTTAATCATCTGAAGGGCCGGTCTTGCCGGCTCAAATGAATAAGTTTCTTTATCGAGTAAGGTCCCATCCAGATCAGTGAAAATGATACATTTAAGTATTGTCGTCGTCGACGGCATTTTTTAACCTCTCCAAAAAATCAGGGATGGCGGAGGTGACCCTGCTCCAATTGGGAATCAGAGGAATGACAAGAGGATCCTCCACAAAGGCCCTGGTGGCTAGTTCAATACCTTTGATAAAGGTCTCTACAGCTACCCCTTCCTCATGGCGGTCGAAGTCGAGGCCATTGATGGCTGCATCGTCATGGTATTTCGTGATCGCCTCCTGGGCAGTTCTCAAATAGGTCGCCTTCAGTGTCTTCAGGAGGCTCTCTGAAAGATCAATCCCTTCACTCGCCAGATTTCGAAAGAGGTTCTTTGCAATATCCGTCGACATTCTTAAAAGCCCTTTGCTCGGATCATCCGGAGAAAGCTCCTGATGTTTATGCTCATAATTGTCTGTTAAATCGACCTGACAGATCCGTCTCAGGGAGCAGTTGCGGAAAACCTCCGATAGGACACCAACTTCCAGCCCCCAATCCCAGGGAATCCGATTAATTCTTGCCAGGTCCGTGATCATCGAAAACTCACCCGCCAGGGGGTATCGAAAACTGTCCAGATAGACTAAAAAGGGGAGGTATCCTAACAGCCTCTCCAGGGACCTGATGAGAGGGGTCACAAAGAGCCGTGTGACCCTCCCATGCATTTTATTTGTCACCCGGCTGTAATACCCCTTACAGAACTCGTATCCCAGGTTGGGGTTAACCACCGGGTAGCACAACCGGGCCAGAAACTCCCTATTGTAACTCATGATATCACAATCATGGAGCACGATGACATCGCTCTTTTCGCTGGCCAGGACATAGCCAAATGCCATCCAGGCGGACCGTCCTTTCCCATCTTCCCCCGCCGAAATATCATTCTTACTTAGGATATCGTAAAGGGACCGCACCCTTTCGCCATCATTCCAGATGATAATCGTCTCCTGGGGGAGAACCGAAAAAAACTCTCTGGCCTGATCAAACTCTTTCTGGTCTGCCCTTCCAAGAGTGATAATGACCTGATTGATGTATTTAACCCTTTTAATCTCGGAAATGATCGTTTTAAGGGCTTTCTCTTTCAATTCGGAATAGAGGGAGGGAAGGACCAATGCGATGGGATGGTATCTCGAAAAGAATTCCAGTTCCATCTCTATCCGTTCTAAGTTCTCCTTTTTAAATCGATGAAGTGTCGTTATCACTCCGGGTTGAAAGAAATCGCTCATAAATGTTCTCCGATTTTTATTTGTTTGAGTTCTCTCTCCTCATGGCCTGGGAAATCGCCATGTGAATTGGGCACCGAGTTAAGGGGAGAGAGGAGTGGAGGATGGATATACCATCTCGGAAACCAAATTCCTCAACGTATTGAAATGGACTGGTTTTTCTAAATAGGCCGTTGCTCCCCTTTCAAGGGCTCTCTGACGGATCTCCTCGCTTCCGAAAGCCGTGATGACAATAATGGGGACTTCGGGTTGAAGTTTTCTGATTCCGGGAAGAATATCCAATCCCGTCAAACCAGGCATCCGAATATCCGTAATGACGAGAATGAAAGATTCCTTGACCAGCTTTCGAAAGGCCTCGGAGCCATTACTTACGGAATCTGTCTCAAACCCCTCCTCCAGAAAAAAGTCTTTCAGCAAAGCCCTCATCTCTTCATCGTCTTCAATCACCAATATTCGTTTCTTATCATGACCCATCATTTATCTTTCTGATTTGTTCGGCTGCTCTCCGCCGCTATGCCCCTGCGATATGAAAAACAGAATGTGTCTATCGCAGGGAGATTGCCGACAGCTTGAAACAACAGAAACTCATTCCACAATGCAGTGATTGAATTGAACTACCACCAGCTACAAGCTGATGGATTCTCTACCGACTGAAGTCGGCTAAAGAAAAAACAGACCAGCACAGAAATTCTCACGAGGGAAAACCTAAAAACCCTGCAACACAGTGTGCATACTAAAGTCTTCGCCTAAAGGCGAGGGGGTTTCTCCCCGAGTGAGACAATAATGCCTCTTCTCTTAACCCTGTATGTGAAGACCAGGGACTATTCGATCTTTATCTTTTCAGATAAGATTAATGTTTCTCGCTTAAGAGGAGAGGAGACGTAGACCAGGTTGACTTCTAACTTTCCAAGGGGCTTTTCCTTGATAGCGTTCGCTGGGATCGTGATGTCCAAAGAACCTTCGGCAATGCCTTCAGGCTGAAGAACCTTCCAAAATGGATAAACTTTTTCTATTTTCTCGTCGGGTTTATAAGGGATGGGCTTCCCGGCTTCATCCAGGCATTCGACGGTAACCGCCTGGATATCCTGGATATCTTTCGATTTATTGGTGATCTTGATGCTACCCTTAAGGCTCGGCGTCCCGACGACCTCTTTGGAAGCTATGTTTACGGTCATGACAACCCTGAGGTCGCTAAGCTCCACAAGAAAAACCTGTCCCTTAATCTCAGACTTCGGTGGAACCAGATTCTTTGTGACTTGCTCTTGTGTCGGAGCCTCCACCTTTCGCTCCTTAGCACAACCCAAAAACCCAATGGCCAGACTTAACGTTAATAAAATAAAAATCTTTATGAAATGCATACACTGTTCTCCTTTCTTGGTTGGGGGTTGGTAGAAATATCAGGTTCTTAGATCCGGCGCCTCCTTTCACATTTTTGCCGGTTTTTGGTAACAGGTTCTTTATAGTCGATTGCACAAAGCCCCTTTCCGTGCTTCGACAAGCCTGTCCTGAGCGAACCGTTCACCCTGAGCCTGTCGAAGGGTATTTTTAGCATTTGTGCAACACGTTCTTTGACCCTTCATAAAAAATTGAAAGGGAATGATTATAGCTGATGGTTTCCGACACCTGTTCTTTTTATCGGTTCTTTTCATTTACCCCGTTAGAAATAATGCCCCAATGGGATTTCTAACGGGGTTTACTTGCCGGAAATCCTGGGACTCTTGAAGTATTTCAGAAGTTCGGAATCCGATTCCAGAAGGATCGTCGTCTTTCCCTCAAACAGTTGTTCATACGTTTGGAGTCTCCTGAGAAAAGAGTAAAACTCCGTATCCTGTTCAAAGGAAGAGATGTAAATCTCCGTGGCGCGTCCATCTCCTTCGCCGAACAGCTTCATCTGCTGGCTATAGGCTTTGGCAAGAATGATCTCTTTCTCTTTGTCGGTTTCGGCCTTGATCTCCTTCGATCGCTGTTCTCCCTCGGCCCTGTACCGTTTTGCAATCCGGTGCCGTTCTGCCTGCATACGAGCATAGACGCTGGCCTGAACCTCTTTGGGAAGGTCTGCCCGTTTGATTCGAACATCAATGATCTTGATGCCGAATCGTTTTGCCTGCTCATGGGCGTCTTTTGCCACGGTCTCGACGATCTTCTCCCTCTCCTCCCGGATGAATCCGATAAATGGGTGTTTGGCAATCTCCTGCCTCAACCTGGCTACCAGAATGTCTTCCAGGCGGGCCAGGGCCCCTGCCTCTGTTCTGACGCTCCGGTAGAATTCCAGAGGGTCTTCGATCTTCCACCTGGAGACATGATCCACGACCACCCTTTTCTTGTCGAGAGTGATATACTCCACGGCGATAGCGTCCGTCGTGAGAACCCTCTTATCAAAGAGGTTTAGGGTTTGAATGAAGGGTATCTTAAAGTTCAATCCGGGTTCCTTAATGGTTCTGACGTACTTTCCGAACTGAGTGATAATCGCCTGTTCTTTCTCGTCAATGGTAAAGGCTGCGCCCGAGACGAGAAGAAGACCGATAAAAATCAAAACAACAATCGCCATCCGCTTTTTGCCGTTCATCATCCTTTACTCCTTTTTGCCTTCTTTTTCTTTAATTTTGCCTTCCTTTTCCTTAAGGGTGACGCCATCCTTCAATGGAAGCCATTTCAGGACCGAATTTCCCCCCTCCGGAGGGAGAATATACTTCTCCTTGCCCGGCAATATCTTCTCCAGGGTTTCAAGGTAGAGCCGTTCCCTGGTCACTTCTTTCCCTTTTCGATAGGCCCTGAGCACATCTAAAAATTTCCCGGCATCCCCCTGCGCCCGGATGACCCTCTGTTCTTTATAAGCCTCCGCAGCCCGGAGCATCTGAACCGCTTCCCCTTTTGCTTTGGGAATGAGGTCTTCACGGTATCCCTCTGCCTCGCGCATCACGCGCTCCCGATCCTCCCAGGCTCTCACCACATCGTGAAACGCGTCCTTAACCTCCTCGGGCGGGTCCACCACGAGGAGCCTCGCCTCGGTCACCATCAATCCTGTCTGGTATTCGTCAAGAAGGCTTTGAAGATATTTCTTTACCTCGTCCTGAACAATCACGCGGCCCTCGGTCATCGTGAAGTCAATCGTATTTCTTCCCACCACGCTTCGAAGGGCAACCTCCGCAGAGGACTTTAAGACCGCCTCTGCGCTTCTGACACGGAATAAGAACAGGGAGGGATCCTTAACGACATATTGGACGAAAAGCTGAGCGTCCACGATGTTCTCATCACCGGTGAGCATCAGAGCTTCTTTAGGTTCGGGTCTCACCTTGCCGGTGTAGGGATCTGTCCTTAGCCCAACCTCGGCTCTTCTCACTCTGGCCAAATGAACCACATCATGGGTCTGAATGGGCCAGGGGAACCGATATCTCAAGCCCGGATCAGTTTGATCCACAATCTTTCCAAATTGGCGAACCACTCCCATCTCCCCTGGGCCAACCATATAGGTTCCAGAAGCCAGCCAGATTCCAATGATGATAGCCAGGAGAATGAACAGGACCCTCTTCCCTCCCCATCGTCTGATCTTCTCCTGAACATTTCCCAGCACCTCCTCCATTGAAGGACCGCCGTAGCCTTGTCCTTCACTCCCTCTAATAAATTCATCATCTTTCCAGGCCATCATTTCTCCTTTCGTATAGATTCGTTATGAAGGATTAGTTAGACAATAACTCCGATTATCTCCCTCTCCCCTGAGAGACTGTGTCACAATGGGGAGGGTGAGGGGTAACAATTTTTAGCATAACGAATGAAAAAACTCTACCTGTCTCCATATCGATATGATACAATGCAGCCCAACAGAGGAGGAATCCCAATGGCCTATCGATATGGAGATCGTTTTCAACTCGGCCTGTTTCCACCCAGCATTGAAGACTACGTGGCCCCTAATAACCCGGTCAGAGCCTATGATGCTTTTGTGGTAGCCCTTG
>JAGXTA010000028.1 GCA_018333535.1 Deltaproteobacteria bacterium
AAAAAAAATGCCTTATCCCCCTTTTTAGTATAAAATAAAATAAAAACCCTGGGGCCGGCCGGGTCCCAGGGTTTTGAAGGGGGTTATGAGAGAGAATTTAAGCAATTTCGCCTTTTATGACAATGAGAGCCGAGGTAATATTTGGATCAACGCGCCGGAAACGTAATCTTCTTATATGCCATGCATAGAAGTCATCTTGGAGGACTGGTTTATTATGACAATCAAGAGCTGCTACAGCATTACCGATTTTGAATCTATAGTTATGAAGGGGCGGGGTGATAGTATTTCCGGACCAATCTACATTTTGCCATATAAGGGGGATTTCGGCTATTCCTAGTTGAGGCGGTTGATACATTTCTTCTAGATTATCGTCAAAGATTTCCAAGCTAAGCGGTGTATGATCTAGCGAGGGGAGATTAGAGTCGCTACGCCAAGGGATAAGAAAACCATGAATCATTTTCAGATATGGCATTGATTGCCATGGAAGGAAGAGATCAAGAGGATTATTGAGAGGTATCTCCTCATATTGAGAGATTCGGAACATATTAGGTTTAAGGCCCCAATTCAATTCAACTTCTTTATTATCGGTATAGTAGATTCTGATTTTAGTATATTCAAGGTTGGGGTAGTTAGCACTCTGAAGAAGTGCGTTAAAGTATCTAGGTCGGGAGAGGTAAGTAGTGAGGTATATTTTATCAAAGTCGACTTTGATAGGTACTCCAAAATCGATTGGGATCAGAGGGTTATTTCGGTCATTTAATTTGATTCCGGTTAAGGAATAGGAGGAGGGATAGATCGCGTGATCTTTACATGGAGAGACAGGATAGTAGGGTTTATCGATAGAGATCCATAATTTTTTTCCTTTGATTTTGAGTTCATGATCTTGAATAGTTGGTTGTCCGGGATCATTGAAGTGTCGGATTGGGAGGGGGAGTTCTAGGAAGTCTATTTCTTTTCTTAAGAATCCGTGTTTGGCTGACATAGGATTTTGAGGGTTATATTTAGAAATTTCTTCATTATACATAATTTTTTTATTCCTTATATTTTTTCAAGATCATTTTCAAATAAGTATTATTTTCAATAGTGAGATTTTCTACAGATCTCATTTTTTCTGAGAGGTAGGAGTAGCAGTTTTTCAGTTCGAAGACATCTTTTTTGAGGTATGATATATCAGATTTTTGGATGGTCCAGGCGACGCCGATTCCGAAGATAAAGGTTATAGAGGAGATTACGATCATGATCCAGGTTGAGATTTTATTATTCATAAGTTACGGAGATTGTAATAAGGAGTTCCCATATCTTTTCTGGAGGCTAAATAATATAAAGCGATTAAGATTAAAGTTATATAAATCATCATTATATCTAGCGTCCTCCTCAGAAGCCTCCACTTCTGGGTGGCCATCCTATTTGTCCGGTGGTGGGTCCAAAGGTTCCTCCTGGAGGAGAAGTACGTCCGGATCCTTTAATAGCACCCCATAAATTAGCTAGACCGGACAACCACTCTCCGATGAAGCCATACCAGGGCGTCTGGGGGAGATTCTGCTGAATTTGCATGGGAGGAAGACCGGTAAGGGGATTTATATAAGGAAGACCGGTAGAGGGATTTATAGGTTGGGAAGAAGGAGGGTAATCTGAGGCATATGGTTTTTTTATGAATATAAAATATACTGCAGCTATGATTACAATTATGATAAGTGTTTTTTGATTCATGTGACCTCTGTAAAGGTTGGAGTCCTTATATCTTTTTTATTTTTTTTAAAATATTGATATAGGAAGAATCCGGCTATGATTATAATAATGATCCAGGTTTTATTTAGTTTCATAAATCCTTTTATTTCTTTTTTATGAAGATAATATAGATTAGATAGAGGCTGATCGCGACTACTGCTATAATTCCAAAGGGAGTATTAAGGATTTGAGATCCCAGGTTTTCGACTAGAAGATTGATTTGTTTTAAGGCCATAACACCGGTAATGATCAATCCGGCAACAGCCACATAAGGGAGGATTTTTATGAGGATTCCTAATATTACTAATGCTGGAGATCCGGATATTTTAACAGTGAAGGTTAGAGTATTAGCCGCAGTATTGACATTAAATGCCCTGATCTGTACAGTATGTTTGCCCAGGGTATAAGTGCCTAGAGCCTGGAGGAACTGATATTGTATATATTGAGAGGATACTAGCCATTCTATTGACTGATCATATCCAAATACGACCTCTAGATCTTTATTTTTAGGAAGATTGAGTTGTGATAGAGGAGTTTTAGGATATAATTCGATTTTCATGTTTTACTCTAGGATAGCAGTTTCAGTGTCTGCGAAGAATCCTTTTCCGATTTTAGGTTTAGGAGGATAGGCCTGGCTAAAGGAAGGACGTCTGGCAGGAGCTAGATCAGGATTAGTAGATAGACCAGGAAAAGCTGGTCCATAGGTTCCTTCTGGAGGGAGTATAGTATAAACAGAGGCCATAATTCCGGCTTGGCGGAAGCGTCTTTGGACTTGGGGCAGAATAGAATATATAGCTAGGGCTGATTTCTGAGGCTCAAACAGCATGGAAAATACCATAAATTTGAATTCTTGTTGAGCAGTACAGCCGGTTATTTCGAGTTCGTAATAATGGCCTACAGCTTCAGTTTGATCCTTATAAGGTTTGAGAAGGATCATGTTTTGAGTACCGGATTCGATTTCAGCCAACATATTCGTCAAGATTTCTGAAGACTGCCAATCGGCATCATGGATCATGGATCCATCTCTGTTCAATACGATTTTACCGGTTGGAGCAGTAGGAGGCTTAGAGGCTGCGATCAGATTGATATTCCGATCGTCCATATAGATTTTAGTATTAGTTTGGAGTCCTTCAACTTTCGAATAGATCAGAGGAGTATATTTCTGAGTACCGATTTCAACGATATTCGCGTAAATAAAGACATTACATGAAGCCCATTTAGTTAAATTAAGCAGAGCTGGGATATACATGTAATAATCTTTCGAGAGTAGGAAGCAGTTATGATCATGAAGATCAAGAGGATTATAGAATGGAATATAGAAGGCAGCAAAAGAAGCAGCTCCGGTGTTAAACGAGCTGAAGGCCACTCCATAAGTTAAGGAATTAACTTTGTGTAATTCAGCTAGATCTATATGGCCTATCGGGCCGGGGCAGTTTAGATCTATAACACCAAAATCGGCCATGGATGGAGTTTGTCCTGTAGCTGCGACTCCGTCAAATTTGATAAATAATCCCCGGCATAGATAATTGGCCAGGTGGAATGTTCGAGGGGATAAGATACTATCGGAAGCGATAAATCTTAAACTAGTAATATCTCCGTGCATGAGATCTCCTTTTTTTCGGTTATCAGCTTAAAAAGCTGAGTTACTAAATCGGCCTACGCCAATAGACATAATCCCAAAGCGCGTAAGCAATTAAAATAATTATAAAATAAGCGATCATTTCGGTTATTTTCATCATGCCTTCTATTCCTTATATAATAACGAAGCGATAAATTTATCATATACAAAGAAGGCAACGAAGGCGATTATAAACATAATTCCTAAGTTTTTTATATTCATATGGATTTTTCTTCTAGATATATTTGATTATTAGCCGATTATAGAGAAATAAAGCTATAATAACAGCTACAATAGTATAGAGTAGTTCTTTGCCGCTCATAAATCCTCCTGTTTATTTAGTTTATAAATCATCATTTAAGTATAACTGAAGTTCTACTAATTGTCAAGTAAGGGGATTTTTTACAGAGATTGAATATCGTAACCTTCTGAGATTTTATAATTTATATAGTTAAATTGTTTTATATTCTTTATTTCGTTTATAAGACTACTATCAGTTATTTTAGCTATATACTCAAGATCTCTAGGCTCAATCGTATTGAATATATAGAATCGATCGGCCAGGGCTGACATCATTCGATTGAGTTCGGTAGGCCTTCTGGCGGCATAGATTTGATTTATTTGAGAATGCCTTCCAAATCGGAGAATCCAATACAGAGAGTCCGGTATATAGGAAGGATTGGACCAAATTCCGACTTCATCTAATAATAGAGTATAATTTTTATATCTTTTCAGAATATTTATAACATCTTCAAATTCTGCAGGATTTTCTGGAGTAATTGAAAGCCGAAATTCTGTAGAATTATTAAAGAAGTAATTCAGATTTTTTATTAAATCCTCATCAATATTGATCTGAGCTGAGCCGGTATATTCGATCAAAGTATCTATAATTATAACTTTCTTAATATTTTGAATCAGCCTTGAGGCCAGGGTTGTTTTCCCCTGGCCTTTTCGGCCTATTATAACAGAGATCTCGTTTTTTATTTCCCTCATGCTAATCTATTTTTAACTACCGGAGGAATAGGCTGATCTGAAGGATTTTGAGGTATCGGAGGAATTATTTCCGGCTTAGGCCTAGGAGATTCAGCCAGGACTGATTTCTTCTTAGTTAAACTCAATCTAGGAATTATAACAATAGCTAGGGTGGTGATAAAAGTACCTAAGACTAAAGAATCTCCGATCTTATCCGCATACTTAATCAAGACCGAATATGTAGAATGCGCGAGAAGAGATTTTTCTCCTTCCTTCAATCTCCAAATCTCCCCTAATCGATCGGCTAAAGCGTTAAAGATCCCTTCGATTAAGTTCTCAACTTGTTTCTCTGATAATTCCGGCTCCTTAGCCTCTGCCTTAGGCTTATGCTTAAATCCAGGCTTAGGACCTCTCTTCTTAGATTCTTCCGGAGTTTCTACTTTTCTGATTTTAGGATCTTCAGTCATTATCGACCTCATCTATCTTAAATCCGGCTATTGTTATTTCCTTCCCCTTCCTGGAAGGCTTAGGCTTATCTTCCCATTTCTGCGAATCCTTATTATAGGTAAGATTACATTTATAGCAACTAGGATCTTCCTTCTTAATAAGATTCCCACAGCCGGGACATTTTAAATAAGCCTTCCCTACCGCCTCATCAACAATTTTTTTAGCTATTGATTCAGCCTCTTCTTTAGTTAAGCCGGCCTGGATCAATTCCTTCTTAATTTCCGGCTTAGATTCCGGAGGAGTACTTAGAAAAGATATAATTTCAGAAACCTCCTCTTCAGTCAAGCCTTTAGCGAGTAAAGTTTCCTTGATTTTATTTTGGTCCATAATTCCTTTTTATGCTAAGATATTCAGAGAAGAGCATTTTGACGATCAATCCTAATCCTCTCTTCACATATCCGGAAAGATATAATGAGATTCCGGATAGAGTCAAAGCTCTTCTCCGATTATATGTTAAATAGCCCATTACCAATTATTATATATTGATAAAATTCCGTTTTTCCAGGAGAGATTCGAATTATAACCTCCAACCCAAAGTTCATGAATAAAGCGATCTCCAGATCCCTTCCAAATCTTAGCCACAGCATATCTAGGATAAGTTTCAATCATGTTCTTAAAGAAGGTAATACAATTATAATTATTACTAAAGGTCCTATTAATAACTCCAGATCCTCCGGTAGTGATTCCCATGAGATTATTTTTCTCAACAACTGCTCTATAAGCATTAGGATCTGAGATCCAACCGGTTTCCCATGCTATAATCGCAGCGATCGCACTTAAATCATATCCGACTAAATGGAAGGGGAGATTATTTAATAAAATCATGATTCTTCTTTTAGCCTCTAATACATATTGAGGATATGGATAAGCAGTCCTGGATATAAATAATTCCGATCCGAATTCATAGATTTTAGTATATGCCGGAGGGCCTGAAGGAGGACCTGAAGGAGAGGAAGCCTTAGATATAAGGATTATGAGTATAACTATAGCAGCAATAACAAAAATTCCTAATATAACCATAATTTATTTACCTATCCCTAATAAAGATCCTAGAATTCCTCCGGATCCCTTTGAGAATTTCTCTCCAATTTCTGAGAGGCCTTTTAAAGTCAGTACGATCTCGCAATTTTTCTTCTCCGGATTATGTAATTTACATTCCGGAGAACAAACCTTCTTATCAAACGGACAAAGGCTCTCCATTTATACCGCTCCCTTCTTACTCTTAGCCTTAGTTATAGGCTTAGTCATTAACCAATATACAAACTGAGTACAAGCAAACAGCCATACAAACAGCGCGATCGATCCGTTCAAAGGTATCCCAGCCAATAAAGCAGCTATGATTGATACTCCAAAAGTTATCATAGTAGTAATTACGAATTTAAGCCAACCGGATAAATTAGCTATGATTTTAGCATAAAGCCAAGGTAATACAAATCCCAGAACCGGAATCAACCAGACCGGGAATCCAGAAGGAGGATTGACTTGATTAAAAATAAAAGTTAAAATATTAGGCATTTAGCCTCCTCTATATAATGACCTGCTGCTCCCCAATAACAGAAGAAGAATTTATAAATTCTTTGATTATTTGAAAGATGAAGAGCAGCAGTCATTATAGTTAATTATTTTTTTAGAATTTTACCGGAATGATTGCCCTGTTTTTAGGCTGCCAGGATTCAAACCGGAATACGAAACCGATCCAATCTTCACATACAATAGATTTTATATGCTGATAAAACGCGCCAAACTTACTCCGGCCGGATATTCTCTCTCTGTAATTACATAATAGAGAATATGATTGACTGGTTTTTAGATTAGTTATGATTAAAGAAAACGCGATTCCGTAAGTTTCATGATCGTAGATTGAACAGCCATCAATCTGATAAATATCAATCAGATTTACATCAGATTCGCCTAATTTCTCTATGATCTTAGGCTCAGCTAATTTGATACTCATAAAGTATCTCCCTTCAATATTAAATCCAATTTTAAGTCCGGATTGATTAAGACTATCAGAGTATTTGTTTTACTTCCTTCTCCGATTAAAGAATTAAACATACTAAATTATAACATTTTATTTGATCTTGTCAAGTGTTTTTTTCTATTATCTACTTTTACTAAGTTCATGACTGATCCTACTTTACGATTAGTTTTTAAACTCTCTTTAATATTTACAAATCTTTTGGTAAAAGCCCTCCCTGTTTTTATATATTCCAACATACTCTCCTTCTTAATCCCTTTACATCTAACCTCATCTTCAAATATATACTGCTTCTTACCAGAGATGTTTATATATTTAGCTACTCCCTCCAATTTAAACTTACCAATCTCTTTATTATCTAAATATTTACTTATTTTCTTAATGTCTCCGGAAATAATCAGAGAATCCGTATCTTGATAATAAATAGTAAAACCCAAACTATTTAAATAATTCCGGAATCTCTTCATATAAACCCGGGCGCGATTCGTAGTGTATAATGCCCATAAAATATTACTCCAATAAGGAAACTTGTCCTTCTTAATTACATGATAAAATCCCCTGACCGCGTACTCCTCTATATATATAACATTACTCATTTGAATGTTTTTAATCGAATCCGCCTTTATAATTAAATCCTTCTCCCCCTTCTGCCCAAATTTGCCGTAAAGAGAATTTAATAGCCTCTTATATATTACTCTGTCTAATCCCTCACTATTCTCCTTCTTCTGATTCATGTGATCTACATAATTAAGAAAAGGATAAACTCTCTTTGTAAAATTATAATATCTCTTGATCCTTAAAGGCCGATCCCGACCCGAATTATCCCTATGATATAAATCCCAATCGTAATTCGAATATACTCTCTTCTCTCCGCTAAATCTATGCTCAACTTCAAATAAATAAAATTTACTCAAATTCCGATCCGATTCCTGAATATATTCCTCAAAAGGATAAGGATAGCTGTTCATCATAATCCACGGAAATAAAGAATTTACATCTATTTTGTAAAATTCTCCTCCGTACTCTCCCTCCTTAAATACTTCAACATCTCCTCCATAATAGCCGGTATAAATCAAATCTCTAAACTCCTGACCTAAATCAGTATATAAATCCAAGCCGGAAAACTTCCTATTATAAATATCAAAAGCATTCGATGCACTAGTACTCAATATATCATAACTCCCCTCCCTCTGATAAACTTTCCTAAAATACTCATATCCAACCTTGAGAATCCTCAAATCCTCTAAATTATAACTAAGCAGCCTATCTGTAATTCTGCTAAAATCGTAATCAATCTTCTTCTTCCTCATTCCCAATTCCTTCCCTAACTCTTCAATCCCTAAAGGATAATGAAAGAAGAAATCTCTAAAAAATACATTCCCGGATCTAGCACTCACTAATCCAGCCCTGTTATAATTACAAGTAATCTTCCCTGTAAGATCAGATCTTAAAATCTGCCCTAAATCGATTCCTAAATTATAAGCCACAATCCGAACCTTCCCTAATCCCCTAAGCCAAGACCAAACCTCATCTAATTTACTAAAATATACATACTGATCATTGTCTAGAAATCCATATAAAAACAAATCCCTCTTGATATTAAATTCAGTATCAAAAAATATTACTCTCATTCCTTCCCCCTCCTCTTCTTATACCTCGGAGATAATTCTCCTATATCCCTAATCCGTACACTCTCAACTTCACTAACAACACTCCCCATAATATTAAAACTGCAGAATCGCTTAGTCAGCTTATCCCTCTTGATTGTATATACCAAAACATTCTTCCCGGTTAAATCAATCCTCTTCCGTTTATATTGATTCTTAATCGTAAAATAAACTCCCTTCCTTCCTATCCGAACCCTCTTCAAAACATAGTCCTTCTTATAAAATCCCCCTCCCTCCTTCCGATACCTCTTAATCAATACCGGCTCTAATTCGCAGTACTTCTCAATCCGATAATCAAAAATAAAATTCCGATTCCCAAATAAAGCAAATTGAATATTCCTAAAATTATGAAGAATCCTCCAAATAGTCCTCTTTAAACTCTCCGTCTTCTCAAATCTAAATTCGCGATATTCCAATCCAATCCCTATCCTCCCCGACCCCGACTTCCTCCATAACCATAAAACAACATGTTCACACCATAAATATAAATCCCTAAACGTACCCTCTAAAAAAATCTTCTCTGTATTATCTTCCCTAATTCCATAATCTCGGAATTCAACCGGCTTAATCTTCATAATCTTCTTCATAAACAAATTATAATAAAAGCAATTCCTCTTGTCAAGAGCTTTTTAAATGGATAAGGCATTTTTTTTT
>JAGXTA010000029.1 GCA_018333535.1 Deltaproteobacteria bacterium
GGTAAAGTTCTTTATGGACTTTCCAATGCTCGATGTGATTGAGATAGTTCACGATCCTATCAAAAGGTATTCCATCGAGAGCTTCCAGTTGATCTTCAATGGTCTCCAGATACTGGATCTTTTTCCCAAGTTTCTGGGCGATGTGGAAAGCCTCCACATCCATGGAATGTTTCCAGTTTAAAAAGGCGGACCAGATGGTGAAGAAAGCCATCCAGGGACGGACCCCACGCGTATGAAGTTCCCAAAAATCTGAAGTCGTCGGACGGATAAGGTCCAGATAAGAAACCGCCGTAGATAGAGCGTGAGAACTCGACCGAGCGCCCAGTTGTTTGTTAATTTCTTTGATCGCTGCCGGATCGAGAGCCTTATAAACAGAAGGGATATTTTCTCCTTGCCGACCATACTGAATAACCCTGTCCATACTTTCCTTATCCAGTGGACCTTCAAAAAGGGCAATTTCTGCCCCCTGGATTAATTTTGTGAGGGCCTTCTCAAAACGGTATGGAGTGAAGTGGGCTGTTCCCACAAGGAAGGAGGTCTGTCCCTCTTTTTCGATTTTCCAAACCGTCCTTAAGCGTTTTTCTTTCCACCAGAAGAGATTCAAAGTCTTCCTTCAATCTCCTTGATCAGAGAGAGGGTCCTCGTATAACCGGTGTAATATTCACAGAACTCATAGTTGAGGAATGGGATTCCTCCCCACTTCTCCTTAAATCTCCTTATCCCCTCATTCACACCCAAACCCAGATTGATGAGACTCTTTCCATGCTCACGGGTGAGTTTGATCATTTCGAGAAATAGAAGGTCGGAGGCATGAGGCACATAGTTTCTTTTTGAATAACATCCAAGGACATAGGTGGCAAATTCTTTTGCGGCAAGCTCCACCACATAGAAAGCACAAAGCCTCCCTTTCTTATCCCAGGCGTTGAGCACACATGAACTTTGGGAATGGGGCACATATTCGGGCATCGCCCGGTAAAGTTCCCTCACCCTGGGTCTTAATTTTTCCCTTTTCAGGAGTTCTTCAATGAGGTCATCGTGTTCTTTCGAAAATGAGTGGCTCCTTTCGACGATTAATTCCTTAGAAGCCTTTTCAATCATTCGTTGAAGGGAGGGTTTGATCTTTGTTTGTTCGATGTCCAGTTTGTAATATTGGTCTACCTCCCTTTCGGTGCAGGAGTGCAAAAGTGAGGGTGGAATTTCTGGACCAATGAACCATAGGTACTCGGGTCGAAAGGTTTTTAAAACTTGTTTAATGATATTCTCACAATGGGTGAGTGAAAAACTTTCTTCAAGGGGATATCCCAACAGGATGAGCCAGTTGTCTTTTACAAAACTGAGATAACCTTTGATGAGATAAGGCTCGCCCTTAGAAATGAGCACCATCAGGCTCACAATATGTTCCGGAACATACGCCCCTGCGAGAATGTATTCTTCGTCTTCAGCGGTAATCATTATCTTCCTCTTCTTATATTTCCATTTTATCTCAGTTTTGCTTAAAATTCCAAAAGATTTTGAGAGGTTTAAGAAACTTAAGAAACAACTTAAGAAACTTACTTGATTTTATTCATATTCTTTTTGATAATAGATAAAAACCATAAAAGTTGAGGAAGATCATGCGAATTGCTTATTTTGATTGTTTTTCAGGGGCGAGCGGGGATATGATCCTTGGCTCCATGATCGATGCGGGGCTGAGTCCGGGAGGGTTGAGAGGGGAGCTGAAAAAACTCCGGCTTCAAAATGTTTCTCTGAAGATTAAAAGAGTCTTGAGGGGAGGGATCTCTGCCACTCAGGTTGTTGTGGAGGGGAAGGATGAGAAGAGACACTCCAGGAGCTTGAAAGACATCTTACAGATCATCGACCGGAGCCATCTGGAATCCGAAGTGAAAGAGAAGAGCAGGGAGGTCTTTGAACAGATCGCTTCTGTCGAGGCGAAGATTCACCGGAGGCACATGGAGGAGATCCATTTCCATGAGATCGGGGGGCTGGATTCTGTTGTCGATATCGTCGGAGCAATCTGGGGTTTTCGTGAGATGGGGATCGAGAAACTTTATGTTTCAAGAGTTAATGTGGGCACGGGATTTGTCAGATGTGAACATGGCCTCCTTCCTGTTCCTGCGCCTGCCACCCTTGCTCTGATGAAAGGGAAACCCATCTACTCTTCGGGTGTGGAAAGGGAACTCCTCACTCCCACAGGCGCAGCACTATTAACCTCATTGGGGTCCGAATTCGGCAAGATGCCCGTGATGGAGGTGGAAAGGATCGGTTACGGAGCCGGCAGGGATGACCTTCCCCATCCGAACCTTCTCAGGCTGATCGTCGGAAAGGAAGAGGCGGTTGGCGGAAAAGAGAAGGTGATGGTTGTTGAAACGAACATTGACGATATGAACCCCCAGCTCTATGACTATGTGATGGAGAAACTTTTGGGCATGGAGGTACAGGAGGTCTTTCTTACACCCATTTTAATGAAGAAGAACCGGCCGGCAACCTTGATCACTGTCATCTGCTCCGCAGAGAAACTTTCTTCGGTCATCGATTTTCTGATCAGGGAGACGACCACGCTCGGTTTAAGATGGCGGGAGGAGGAGAGGGGTTGCGCAGAAAGAGAGATCATTTCTCTTCGAACGAGATATGGAAGGATTCATTTTAAATTAGCAAGATGGGATGGAAGAGTATCCAACCTCTCTCCGGAATATGAAGACTGTAAAAGATTAGCCCTTAAGAAAGGGATCTCCTTGAAAGAGGTCTTCGATGTGGCAAAAAAGGCAGGAACGATTTTTCTTGAAGGTCGGAAGAAAAATCAATCCAGCAAAAGATCAAAAGATGGTGGGAACCAACTTCCATCTGTTCCTTGAAAACCTGATCCTCCATGATTATATTTAAATCGAAGGAGGGAGCTTCGATGAAAAAATATTTAATTATTGTTTCGCTGGTGTTTCTCATTGGGCTTTCCTTTTCTGGGATGTTATGGGCACAGGCAAAGGGGAATCCCCCTGTGATTACAGCCTCTTTCGCTGTGGAGAAAGGGTATTACGGATATATCTGGAAGATCTATATTGAAGCGGAAGATCCGGATGGGGATATGTCAAGAATTGCAGTTCAGGTCGACCAACTTGGTTATGGGTATTACCCGACCGATTGGACCATCCTCAAACCCCCGTATCGAGGGAAATTTAGGGGATACCTCCAATGGAATACCTTCAGCTCGCGAGCACCTTATCTCAGGGAATGGACGAATATTACCCTGAAGGTCTCCATTCTTGACAAGGCCGGAAATGAGAGCAATGAAGTTGTCTTTCCATTTGAATTTGTTTCCGGAGCACCACCCAAAGTCCGACTTCCTGCTCCTTTTAATCAAGAGGGGTTGCCGAGGTTGGGTTACATCCACATCGATCTCTTCGATCCCACTCTGATGGGAGCGGATGCACAGCGAGATCATTAAGCTCCCTCATCGAGCAGATCATCCGGAGATGCTTCAACTTCTTTGAGGCTCCAATTTCGGGGGCCTTTTTATTTTCCCTTGCTTTTCTCACCACAGGGTGGTAAACATTTTCCATATCCACAAATAATACACATCATCAAGGAGGGGAGCTATGAGACAGGCGATTTTTAAAAGAAGGGGCGTATATATTTTGTTTACACTTCTTCTCCTCAGTCTGGTTTATGCGGGGTGCCGATCAACCGTTAAGGAGAGAAGAGAGGAACCGGTGAAAAAGGAGGCCGAGTCAGCGGGAAAATATTACCATTTTGATGATGTCCGCATTCCAAGGGAATTAAATTATCAGCAAAAAAAATCTTTTGTTTATGAGACCCCCCGCTTTAAAACTGGTATCCTGATCTTCACGAAATGGAGGATCGATGTGGAATCCCTCATCGATTTCTTCAACTACCAAATGGAGAAGGATAACTGGAAACTGGTGAACAGTTTTAAGGGGAAGGAATCCATCCTCAATTTTTCAAAGCCTGACAAGACCTGTACGATCAAGATCACAGAGAAATGGCATGGCACCACAGAGGTTGAGATCAGGGTCGGTCCTCTGGGAGAGAAGAAGATGTGAGCATTTTCTATGATGTTCGAGCAAGTCAGAAGGACCATTGATCACTACCATCTGCTGGAGAAAGGTGACCGGGTGATCGTGGGTGTCTCGGCGGGAGTGGACTCAATGGTCCTCCTCCACTTATTGAACGCCTTCCGCAAGGAATTTGACCTCTTTCTCATTGTCGCCCATATCCATCACAGCCTCCGGCCTGTTGAATCAGAAAAAGAAGCTGAACTCGTTCGAAAAGAGTCGGCTCGACTCGGTCTGCCCTTCGAATACGGACAGTTCAATGTGAGGGAGTTCCAGGAGTCAGGGGGCTTCTCCTTGCAAGATGCAGCCAGGAGGATTCGTTTTCAGTTCTTTCATGATCTTATTAAAAAATATGGCGGGGGCAAGATCGCCCTGGGCCACAATGCAGATGACCAGGTGGAGACCGTTCTTCTAAGATTGCTCAGGGGATCGGGATTGAAGGGCCTCAAAGGGATGCTTCCCATCAGGGAGAAGAGGGTGATCCGGCCTCTCCTCGAAGTCGGGAGAGGAGAAATCGAAACTTATGCTCAAGAAAATGGCATTCCCTACCTCCTCGATTCATCCAATCTTAAAAAGGACTATCTACGAAACCGGCTTCGACTCAACCTTATTCCTCTCATCGAACAGGAGTATCAGCCCGGTTTTCGGCGGGCAATGATCAGGACATCGACCATCCTCAGGGAAGAGAATGATTTCATTGAAAAGGGGGCAGGCGAGGCTTATCAAGAGATTGCCCATGAAGAGGGGGGAGAAGTTGTTTTTAAATTCTCAGCGTATCAATCCCTCCATAAAGCCATCCAATGGAGGGTGATTCAAGAGATGTTGGGAAGGATGGAGGGCGGGTCAAATATGGACGAGGGTGAATGGTCGGATGTGAATTTGATCTACAGGAGGCTCCAGCAACCCCCGGCAAGCCTTCTCCTGGAATTATCCCATGGTCTCTGTTTTGAGAAGCGATATGATAGGGTTTTGTTAAGGAGGGAGAGGCCAAGAACGATCCCTCCCTTTGAAGTGGAACTCCATGTACCCGGCCGGACTTATATCAGAGAGATCGAGAGGGAAGCAGTAGTGGAGGAGAGAGAGTGGGACGGGTCTGAGCCGATTTATGAGTCCAGAAACGTGGCATTTCTCGATTATGAGTGCCTCTATCTTCCATTAAGGATGAGAAATTTCAGGCCCGGCGACCGGTTTCAGCCTCTGGGGACAGAAGGGACTCAGAAGTTGAAGGATTTTTTTATCAACCATAAGATCCCAAAGTTCGAAAGGCCAAGCATCCCTCTTCTCATCTCAGGTGAGATGATCGCCTGGATCGTCGGGTACAGAATCGATGAAAGGGTGAAGATCACCCCAAGCACCCGTAGGCTTTTAAGAGTGGAATTTTTCTAACGATAAATCCCATCCTTCCAATTCTTTCCTTGCAACGTTTCATCTATTATCGTCCCTTGACAAGGTATTATCGCGTAGGTTAATTAAAACTAATTCATATGGATAAAGTATGAATTTATAACCTATGAGAATATCAACTAAAATTAGGTATGGGGCGAGGGCAATGCTCGAGCTTGCTTTCCGTTACGGGGAGGGGCCGATTGATTTGAAAGAGATCGCAAAGAAGGAAGATATCTCTTTGAAATATCTCGAACAGGTCATCATTCCGTTAAGAACATCCGGTCTTGTGAAATCGGTTCGTGGTTCAAAGGGAGGATATTCTTTGGCCAAACCGCCTTCCGAAATCTGTCTCAATGATGTCGTCGAAATCCTGGACGGAACAACCCAACTCATTGAATGCTTAAAAGATCCAAAAGGTTGCAAGAAAGCCCCTTTTTGTGTGACCCGGGATATCTGGCAGGAAGCTTCTGATGCGATTAATAAAATATTCCGTTCCGTAACCTTTGAAGAGATGGTCAATCGAAAAAAGGAGAAGGAGGGGAAAAACCCCCCGATGTACCAGATATAGATTAAAATATTAATTCCGAAGCACCTGCCTGCGCGTAGCCGCTTCGGCGAAGGCAGGCGAAATCCGAATTAAGATTTTAGAAATTTAGATATTAGATTCTTACACGTAAAGTCTTAGAATTTATCTCTAACACTGGTCAATGATTCCTGTCATTCCCGCGAAGGCGGGAATCCAGAGAAAACTCCACAAAGAAGATCCTGGATTCCTGCTTCTGCAGGAATGACGAAAATTTGATGCCAAAATTTCAAATATTTTTGGTTAGGATTTAGAATTTTAGGAGACAAGAGATGGTGAGAATAGCTCACTCGATTTCCGAACTGATTGGTCATACACCTTTGTTGAAACTGAAACGAATTACTGAAGGCTCTCAGGGAGAGGTGGTGGCAAAGCTGGAGTCGTTCAATCCATGCGGCAGCATCAAGGACCGTATCGGCGTGTCGATGATTGATGCAGCAGAGAGAGCCGGACTCATCCGAAAGGATACGATCATTTTAGAACCCACCAGTGGCAATACAGGGATCGCTCTTGCCTTTGTCTGCGCCTCCAAAGGCTATCCATTGGTTTTAACGATGCCTGATACCATGTCAGAAGAAAGAATCCATCTTCTTAAAATTTTTGGAGCTGAGGTCATCCTGACCTCGGGGAATGAAGGAATGACCGGCGCTGTGAGAAAAGCAGAGGAGATGGCCCGGACAGATTCCCGATATTTTATCCCCCAACAGTTCAGGAATCCTGCCAACCCGGAGATCCATAAAAAGACCACTGCCTTAGAGATCTGGGAGGACACGGAAGGAAAGATTGATATTCTTGTCGCAGGCGTTGGAACCGGCGGGACCATCACAGGCATCTCAGAAGTCATTAAAAAGAAGAAACCGGAATTGAGAACCATTGCTGTAGAGCCGGAAAGCTCTCCCGTGCTCTCCGGAGGAAAACCCGGACCTCACAAAATCCAGGGGATCGGGGCGGGTTTTATCCCGGAAGTGCTCCGGATGGATCTGGTTGATGAGGTCATCAGGGTATCGAATGAGAACGCAGTGCTATTTACAAAAAGATTGGCAAAGGAAGAGGGTTTGCTTGCCGGGATCTCATCCGGCGCCGCGGCCTGGGCGGCGATAGAGGTGGCGAAAAGGAAGGAAAACAGGGGAAAGATGATCGTTGTCATCCTTCCTGATACCGGCGAGCGGTATCTCAGCGCCGGTCTGTATAATGAGCTTAAATAAGTTATTCGTTCGGAGTTCGTAGTTCGGAGTGAAACCCCAAAAGGCATCAATCTCCGAACTCCGAACTGAATTACTCCGAACTGACCGGAGGTAAGATATGTTATGGATCATGTGTCACCCCGTGAGGGGAACCTAAGAACAAAACAATGAACAATGAACGATGAACGATAAACAACTGACAACAGGAGGTAAAAGATGGCGAAGACCATTGAGGAGATAAATGAGAAGATCAGGAGAGGAAAGGCGGTTGTTCTGACGGCTGAGGAGATTATCGATTATGCCGCTGAAAAGGGAGTCAAGAAGACGGCCCAGGATGTGGATGTCGTGACCACAGGGACATTTGGTCCGATGTGTTCCTCAGGGGCCTATTTCAACGTGGGGCATTCGAAACCCAGAATTAAACTTGGAGGAGGAAAAACCTATCTCAACGATGTTCCGGTTTATACGGGCCTGGCTGCCGTTGATTTTTTCCTTGGAGCGACGGCCATGCCTGAAGATGACCCTCGAAACAAAATCTACCCCGGGAAGTTTTCTTACGGCGGAGCCCATATCATCGAAGAGTTGGTTGCAGGAAAGGATGTCCGGCTTACTGCGACGGCTTATGGAACGGACTGCTATCCGAGAAAATCGTTGGAAACCTACATCTCTCTAAAAGATATGAATGAAGCCGTTCTATTCAATATGAGGAATGCCTATCAAAATTATAATGTCGCTGTGAACCTCTCAGACAGGATGATCTATACCTATATGGGAGTCATCCAGCCCAAACTGGGGAATGCCAATTACTGCAATGCAGGCCAGTTGAGCCCTCTTCTCAATGACCCGTATTACAAAACGATCGGCATCGGCACGCGGATCTTTCTGGGGGGAGGAGTTGGGTATGTCGTTGGAAGCGGAACACAGCATAACCCTGATGTGAAAAGGACGGAGAAAGGGGTTCCCAAGATGACCTCCGGGACACTTGCGGTCAAAGGGGACTTGAAGATGATGAGTTCGAAATGGCTTAAAGGAACTTCTTACACCGGATATGGGGTGACCCTCACCGTTGGGATTGGCGTTCCAATCCCCATCCTGAATGAGGAGATTCTCCAATATACGATGATTCGGGATGAAGAGATTTGGGCTCAGGTCATAGACTATAGCGATGCCTATCCCCAGTTCATCCCGGGAAGTTTGGGAGAGGTCAATTACAAACAACTGAAGAGCGGAAAGATAACCGTTCAAGACAGGGAAGTCCCCACCGCCGGGCTTTCCAGCTATCTTAAGGCAGGAGAGATTGCCCGGATCCTGAAAGAATGGATCGAGACAGGAAAGTTCTTTTTAACCCAACCGGTTGAACTTCTCCCTTCGGTCGATTCAGGGATTGCCTTCAAGTCCTTAAAAGAGAGACCTATCAAAAAACGTCATTGAAAATTGCAAATTGTAAATTGCAAATTGAAAATTTTCTCAGGAGCTCACATTTTGAATTTTGCATTATTAAATTTACACTTTGCATTGTTTTTTTAGAGAGGAGGTTGCCATGCAGAAGAAACGCGTTGTTTTTAATTATCCATCCCACCTTGTGGATCAACCTGTGATCTCAAAATTGGTGAAGGATTATGATCTTACGGTCAATATTTTAAGGGCACGAATTACCCCCAAGGAAGAAGGAAGGCTCGTTCTTGAGATGGAGGGGAAAAGGGCGGCCCTTGAGGCCGGACTCAACTATATGAAAGAGATTGGAGTGGATGTCCAGTCTTTAGCCCAGGACGTAAAATGGTATGAGGATCGTTGCACCCATTGTACGGCTTGTATTTCCGTCTGTCACCCGCAGGCATTGGACGTCAATAGAAAAACGATGGAGGTCTCCTTCAACCGGGACAAGTGCATTGCCTGCGAGCTCTGCATTCCGGTCTGCCCTTATCAGGCGATGGAGATTCTGTTTTAAGGTGGTTGATGCATAACCCCCCTTTACCCCCCTTTAGCAAAGGGGGGGATGCCTGCCTGCCGGCAGGCAGGGGGGGATTTGATTCCGGCAATACAAAGTGAGGAGTTTTTTTGAAAAAAAGGGTGGTGGTGGCGATGAGCGGCGGAGTCGATTCGAGCACTGCGGCCTGGCTTCTCAAGGAGAAGGGCTACGAAGTGATCGGAGCGACGATGTGCATCGGGACACCGGACAGAAGCGAAACAGGGGCGAACCGGTGTTGCGGTTTTTCGGATATAGAAGATGCGAGACGCGTTGCCCTTCAACTGGAAATCCCCTTTTATGTTTTTCAATTTAAAGAGGAGTTCGAGAAGGAGATCATCGACTATTTCTGTAAAGAATACAAGGAGGGAAGAACACCCAATCCCTGTATCCTCTGCAATGAAAAGTTGAAGTTCGGATCATTTTTAGAGAGGGCCATGGAATTGGGGGCGGATTATATAGCCACAGGCCATTATGCACGGCTCGAATTTGATGAGGAGAGCGGCCAGTATTTATTAAAGAAAGGAATCGACCGGAAGAAAGACCAGTCCTATGTCTTATTCTCCCTCAGGCAGGATCAGCTCAAGCATACTCTTTTCCCGCTCGGAGAGCTTCAGAAGGAAGAAGTGAGAAAGATGGCATTTGAGACAGGCCTTCGCGTCCACGACAAACCTGAGAGTCAGGAGGTCTGTTTTATTTCCGAGACCTCTTATCACTCTTTTTTGTCCGAGAGGCTAAAAGAGACGATCACAGCCGGTCCCATCCTTGACAGGGAGGGAAATGTCCTCGGAAGGCATAAGGGGATCCCTTTCTACACAATCGGACAGAGAAGGGGGCTCCGTCTTGCAAAGGGAAGGCCTCTCTATGTGATCGGAATAGACAGGGAGAAGAATGCCATCCTTGTGGGAGAGGAGGGGGAAGTCTACGGAAATAGTTTTATTGCTCATTCCCTCAACTGGATTCGACCTCAGGATACGGCCTTCCC
Source organism: Deltaproteobacteria bacterium (assembly GCA_018333535.1). Classification (GTDB taxonomy): domain Bacteria; phylum Desulfobacterota; class BSN033; order BSN033; family UBA1163; genus RBG-16-49-23. The sequence goes on from JAGXTA010000029.1 coordinate 10,172, forward strand.
AATTTCTTGCAAGGTGAAGATACGGTACAACCATCCGGGTGCAGAGGCCGTCCTCTCTTCTACGGGAGAGAATGCAGTGGAAGTGAATCTCAAGATTCCACAGAAGGCCATCACTCCCGGACAGGCCGCTGTGTTTTATGAAGGAGATACTGTCCTCGGAGGAGGGTGGATCAAGGAAGTGATCAATTAACAATGAGCAATTGTCAATTAGCAATTAGCAATGGAAGATAGAACAAAAGAGGTTCGGAGTTCGGCCTCTGGCTCGGAGAGAGTGATGAGTTCGGAGTTAAAGAACAAAATTGAAAAACTAAAAGAAATCTTCCAATCCATGGGGAAAGTGGTGGTGGCTTTTTCCGGAGGGGTGGATAGCACTTATCTCCTCAGAATGGCCAAGGATACGCTCGGGGTAGAAAATGTCCTTGCGGTGACCGCACTCTCTCCTCTCTATCCCGAGAGGGAGTTGAGAGGAGCCAAGAAGATGGCTGAAGAGATGGGAGTGAAGCATCTCTTGATCGAGTCGAATGAGTTGGAAATCGAGGGGTTCTCAAAGAACCCGCCTGATCGTTGTTACTTCTGCAAAAGGGAGCTCTTCGGAGAGCTGAAAAAACTGGCTGACCGGGAGAGCGCCTCTCTTGTTGTGGAAGGCTCCACAATGGATGATGAGCAAGATTACAGGCCCGGCAAGAAAGCAGTCAGAGAACTTGGAATACGAAGCCCTCTTATTGAGGCATCCTTCACAAAAGCCGATGTGAGGGAAGCTTCGAAGACGCTGGGGCTTCCGACCTGGAATAAGCCGTCGTTCGCCTGCCTTGCCTCTCGCTTTCCCTACCGGGAGGAGATCACAGAAGACGGGTTGAGGATGGTCGATGAGGCAGAGGGGTTTTTGATCGGATTGGGGTTTAAACAGGTCCGGGTCCGTCACTATAAAGACCTTGCGAGGATCGAGATCTATAAGGAAGAGATTGAAAGGTTCCTGGACGGCACAATCAGAGAGAAAGTGGTCGAACACCTGAAGAAGATCGGTTACCAGTACATCACCCTGGACCTTCAGGGATTCCGTTCGGGGTCAATGAATGAGGTTTTGTGATGAAGGCGATTGCCCTCCTCTCCGGAGGTCTTGACAGCACGCTTGCCGCCAGACTGGTTCTTGACCAGGGGATTGAGCTGGAGGCCCTCAATTTTATGACGGTCTTCTGCACCTGCACCAACCGGGGAGCGACCTGCCTGGCTTCTCAGAAGGCAGTGGAGACACTGGGCATTTCCCTTAAGGTCTTCAATGTCTCCGAAGAATATCTCAATGTCATAAGAAATCCGAAACACGGATACGGAAGCAACATGAATCCCTGCATCGATTGCCGGATCTTCATGCTGAAGAAGGCAAAGGCTTATATGGAGGAATCGGGCGCTGCATTTGTTGTGACGGGTGAGGTTCTGGGGCAGAGGCCCATGTCTCAGAGAAGGGATGCGATGCGATTGATCGAGAAGGAGGCTGGACTGGAGGGGTTAATTCTACGCCCCCTCTCAGCTCAATTCCTTCCCATTACCCTTCCGGAGAAAGAAGGCTGGATTGATCGTGATAAACTGTTAAATATTCAGGGCCGATCAAGAAAACCGCAGATGAGATTGGCAGAGCAGTTCAATATCCGCGACTATCCCTGCCCTGCAGGAGGATGTCTTCTCACTGATCCGGGCTTTGCTTTAAGGTTGAAGGATCTGATGGCCCATAACCTTGATTTTTCATTGAACGATGTCCATCTTTTAAAAATAGGGAGACATTTTCGTCTTTCTCCGAAAGTCAAAGTGGTGGTCGGGAGGAATGAGGAGGATAATCAGAAGATCGAAACTTTTTCTCAGGCAGGAGATGTCCTCTTGAAGACAGTCGGCTATCCCGGCCCTGTTTCTCTTCTGAGGGGAGAAGCCGATGGAACGGAGATGGAGAAAGCGGCCTCCATTACAGCCCGCTATAGCAAGGCGAAGGGAATGGAGAAGATGGAAGTTCACTACCAGGAGGTGGGGAGAGAGGAAGAGAAGTCGATATTTGTCTCTCCCCTTTCTGAAGCGGAGATTCAGAAAGAAAGAACCTCTGAATAAACCCAATGGTTGATAAAGATCCGTTCAAACTATTTGAATGTCTTTATAAAGAGCCGGTTCATGTCCTTTGTGTGTTTAGGTTACGGTGACGAAGCCCCTGCCTACCGGCAGGCAGGCGTTTGGGTTAAGGGTAACGGTTACGTGTAAAGAATTAGGAGACGCTTAACGTAACCTTTTATCACCGATACGGGCCTCGTTACCCTTACCGTTAAACTTTTATTTTTGTAACACTTTAGCTCTTTGAAAAGATGTATCTAATCCCCCTTCATCCCCCTTTGTCAAAAGGGGGAAATACTTCTCCTCCCTTTGGAAAAGGGAGGTGGGGAGGGATTTTATAAAAGTTTTTCAAAGCGCTAAATTGTTACTTATTTTTTAACTCAATGATACGGTTGGGGGGAGAAAGAGGGTCAAGATGAATGAGATTTCAGGAATCCATAACGATCGCCCATGTCCCAACTGCGGCGAAGGGAATGATCGGCAGAATGCGTATTGTGTCCGTTGCGGCCGGTCTCTGCAAAAAGGAAGAAGAAGGGGTAAGACTTGGATTGTCCTATTCGTATTGATCGGACTTGCCCATATAGGTGTCGCAGGGTACTTCATCACCGGCGGCTTTAAATCGAAACTGGTGGGCAGGGTTAACGGAGAGGAGATTACCCGGAAGGAGTTTTCAAACAGACTCGATCGGGCCAAGAAGCTCTATGAGTTCCGTTTCGGAAAGGATTTCTTCAAGGGGACGGCGGGGGAGGAGAACTTCATCCGATTGAAGGCCCAGCTTCTCGAGGAGGTCGTCATGGAGAAACTCCTTCTTCAGGAAGCAAAGAGCGGCGGCTATGCCAACGTTCCCGAAAAGGAAATCGATGAACAGATAGAGGCGATCAAGAAGAACCACGGATTATCGGAGGCAGACTTCAAAAATAAACTGGGTGTCGGGCTCCTCGAGTTCAAGGAGGAGCTAAAAAAGGATTGGTTGATTTCGCAGTTCGTTGAGAAAGCCGTTCTGAAGGGGAGTCAGGACAACAGGGAACAGCTCTTTCAGGAATGGCTTACGGCAGCCAAAAGCAGAGGCAAGGTCGAAACCTATGAAAAGTTCGACGCTCCTCCTCCGATTCAATCGGTCTGCTGCAAGGGAGGAGGATGCGCAGGAGGAGAGAAGGTAAGATCTCTTGATCCGAAGGTTGAAAAGGAGGCCAGGGCAAAGGCTCTGCAATATTATGAGGCCCAAAAAGGGAAGAATGGAGCAAGCGCCCGGGTGATCAATTTTGGGTGTCACATCCAGGTCGATATCATCGAGGAAGGAAAAGTTGTGCTCTCCCTCACTTTTGACCGGGGAGAGGTAAAGGAAATTTAATAGGTGAAGATTTAATTGACAAAATCTCCCCCATCCCCTCTTTGCCAAAGAGGGGGGAAGAAGGAGGGTTTTGCCTAAGAGGAGCGTGAATAGAGAAATTTAAAGGGTCAATTTCAAAAAGGAGAATTGTTATGAAAGCATGTCCAAAATGCCGGATAGAGAATGAGGAATCGAGCCGATTCTGCAAGAAGTGCGGGCTCGAACTTTCGGATTCTTCATTCCAGCATAAGAAGGAGAAGGTTTTGGGAGGGAAGAAGGGGAGACCTTCATGGTCGATTGTCCTTTTAATCGTCGTCGCCATTGCTCTCGGAGGGGTGGCCTACTGGCTCATCCAGGGAAACAGTAATGCTGATCCCAAGCTTTCCTCTCAGCCGAAGGTGACAGGGAAGGTTGATTATACCGGCCAGACCATCAGGATGGCCGATGTTCAGGCCAAGGTGGAGAATGGGAAGATCATCATTCCTGTCCATGTGGTAAAAGAGAATAAGTTCATTCGATTCGAATATGAGGGCAAGGGGCTTAAAATCCCTCTCTACGCCTATCTGACAATGGCGGGGAGGGTGGTGACCGGGATCAGCATGTGCGAACCATGCAAATCCACACGTTTTCGTATTAAGGACCGGACACTGGTCTGCAACGCCTGTGATACAGAGTGGCATTTAGAGACGCATAAAGGGATGAAGGGCGGCTGCATGAATTACCCGCCGGAGATCATTCCGAACACGCTGGAAAAGGATTCGATTATCATCGATGAGAAGGTGGTTGTAAATTGGAAGCCGAGGGTTTAACCGTATGAAACTGAAAGATATCTCAATCAACAATCTGCGAAGGCGGAAGGGGAAGGTCTTTTTCCTGATTCTGGGGCTCACCATTGGCATTACGACGGTGATCTCTCTGGTTTCCATTTCGCGGTTGATGAACGAGGATATTGCCAATAAACTGGACGAATTCGGAGCCAATATCCTCATCCTTCCCCGGTCGGATGACCTCTCCCTCTCCTATGGGGGAATGAGCATCGGAGGGGTGTCCCTGGATGCCCGCACACTGAGTGATTCCGATGTTCCGAAGATCCGCGAGATTGAGGTGCTGGAGAATATCAACAGTGTTTCGCCAAAATTTGTCGGAGTGGTGGAGATCGAAGGGAAGAAGATTCCTCTGATGGGCGTCCAGTTTCAGGAGGAGGGGCGGCTGAAGAAGTGGTGGAAGATCCATGGAGCCCTTCCTAAAAATAAGGATGAGGCGCTTCTCGGAAATGAGGTGGCTGTAAGACTCTTTAAGAGTGCGAACGACCATTTAACGATTAACGGAAGGAAAGTCAGAATTTCAGGGATCCTTGAAGAGACAGGCTCTCAGGATGACTTTCTCATCTACGCCGACCTGAGTTTTGTCCAGGAAGCTCTGAATAAGCCAAAGGCGGTGAGCCTGATTGAAGTCTCCGCTTATTGCAACACCTGCCCGATCGAAGAGATCGTGGATCAGATTTCAAAGAAGCTGCCCCATGCCAAGGTGACAGCCATCAAACAGACACTTCAGACCAAAATGGAGGCGCTGGACCATTTCAAGAAGTTCTCCATCGGGATATCCGTCATCGTTCTTCTCATCGGAGCGCTGATCGTCTTTACCAATATGATGGCCTCGGTCAATGAACGGAAGAGGGAGATCGGGATTTTCCGGGCGATCGGATTTAGAAAGTCCCATATCATGAGGATCATCTTTTTGGAGGCGTTGATCGTGGGATTGATCGCAGGAGTAACAGGATATCTCCTCGGTCTTGGCATCTCCCATTTTATCGGGCCGATGGTCCTTGGAATGAAGAGCGTGAGATGGGTGATCGACCCGTCTTTAGCCATCGGGGCAATCTTTCTTTCAACGCTGATCGGAGTTTTATCGAGCGTCTATCCGGCGCTTCATGCTTCGAAGATGGACCCCACAGAGGCATTGAGAGCGCTGTAAAAGGATGGAGGCTGGAGGAGCGTCCCCTTCCAGGGACTTGAGGCTGAAGGCAACAGAGATTCTGCCTCAAACCCACCTGCCGGGAAGCAGGGAAGGTGATCCTCAAACGGTTTTATAATGAGCCTGATTGAGATTAAAAGTCTTTTCAAAACCTATGAGAGCGGAGAAGAGAAGGTATGCGCTCTGGTCGATGTGGGCCTTCGTATCAGGAGGGGAGAATTTATCTCTGTGATGGGCCCCTCCGGTTCGGGGAAATCGACCCTCCTCACCATTCTCGGCGGGCTCAACCATCCCACGGCCGGTGAAGTAGTTGTCGATGATATTTCAATCTATCAACTTCCCCTGGAGAGGTTGGCCGATTTCAGAAGGGAGTATCTTGGGTTCATCTTTCAATCCTTCCAATTGATTCCTTACCTGACCGTGATTGAGAATGTGATGCTTCCGCTCTCCATTACGGAGAGATCGAATCGTGAACAAGCCAGGATGGCCGGAGAGATATTAGAGAGAACCGGTTTGAAGGGGAAGGAGAGGAGGCTTCCGGATCAACTCTCCGGAGGAGAACAGGAGCGGGTAGCGATTGCGAGGGCTCTGGTCAATGCGCCGCCCATTCTTCTTGCGGATGAGCCGACCGGAAACCTTGACACCCGGACCGGAAAGGAGATCATGGAGTTGTTCAAATCCCTGAACGCCGAGGGTCAGACGATCATCATGGTAACCCATAACCCGGAAAATGCCGTTTTTTCTTCGAGGACGATCTCTCTTCGAGATGGCCGGGTGGATGGAAATTAAGAGTTTAGTAGCAGTTTAGCGGTTTGAAACTGGTCAATGACTTTTATGTGGGAAAATAAGGGCATCAGGTGACCAGGATATCAGGGTGCAGAATACCAGGGTACCAGGATCTTAGATAAAAAATAACAGCTTTTTGGTTTGACCTGATATCCCAATATCCTGATACCCACTTCCTGATCACCTGATCTTCTAATAACCGCTTCAAAGGGCTAAAGTGTTACAGGATTTAAAATACGTATTCGATCAAACCTGAAATTCTCAACCTTTCCACATCTTCGGGACGATCCACATCCCATTGCTGAGGAAGTTCCCGCCAGTCCAATCTCGATTGGCGAAGCCGCTCCCTTGTCTCTTCTAAGACGGACCCCGTTCCCCAGGAAATTCCCTCAAAGAGCGCTGGTTCATATTGACGAAGGCCGATAAGAACATAACCTCCATCTTCAGCCGGAGCAATCACCACAGGGGCCTCCTGTTCTAATGCTTTTCCTGCCTCTTTTAAATCGTCTGAAGTGAGAGAAGGGCAATCCGTGCCGATTAGAAGAGCCATCGGAACTCTTTTCAATATTTCATTAAAGGCGTGTGCCATCCGTCTGCCAAGATCACCTTCTGTCTGTTGATGGAGCTCGATTCGAAACTTTTCAGCGCATCGAAGAAAGAAGGGGTGCTCTTTCGAGGGCGAACACCAGAGTTCAACAGAACCCGCTTTTGATCCAACGGCGATATTCAGTGTATGCAAAACAAGTTTTTGGTAAAGGGTTGTTGCGGATTCAACATCCATAGAGGAAAGCAAACGGGTCTTTACCTCTCCCGGGATGGGCGCCTTTGCAAAGACAATAATGCGACAATTCGTTAAATTCGATGTCATTTGTGTTATTCGAGTGTTGGATAATAAAACTTTGCCAGTCGTTTCGGGTTAACTTTAAAAAAATAGGCAAGCCTCAGGAACCACATGAGAAGGATGGTGCGGAGGAGTCCTTTCTCTTCCCAGCGGCGGCTGGAGGTAAGAACGGGTTGATACAGACAGAGGGGTCGGTCGTATTTCTTTAAAATCTTGCACAAGGCGACATCTTCCATCAAATTGATCTCCGGGAAACCACCGATCGCCTCAAAGAGTTCTCGTTTGACAAAGATAGCCTGATCTCCCGTGGCGATGCGCGAAAGCCTGGACCGCCAGTTCATCAGGATCTCAATGATGCGGAGCAGGGGGTGTTTTCCTGAGAGTTTAACATCGAAACGGCCCCATCTGCTCCCCATACTCTTCATCCCTTCGATGATTAACCGGTCAGCCCTTGCGGGCAGGAAGGTGTCACCATGTAGAAAGAGAAGGATTTCATGGCTCGCCGATTTTGCTCCGTCATTCATCTGGCGGCTCCGGCCCCGTGACTTCTGAATGATCTTGTCCGCGTAAGGCTTTGAGAGAGTGATGGTATTGTCATGGCTTCCGCCATCGACGACAATCACCTCATGGCCTGCCTCCCGAAGAGGCTGAAGGGCGATGAGAGTTTGCGCAATCGCCGATGCTTCATTCAAAACCGGAAGGATGATGGATATCTTCGTCATTTAAATCAGTCGGATAATCATTCGTCTAATCGTTTTATAGTTGACTATATGACGATGTGACTATCAGACGATTAGACTATTGAGTCATTGGACTACTTAAAACTCCTGTGCAACTGGATCCCTGGCCTGCGGTGCAGCCGTAACAGTGGTCCAGGAGCGGGATAGGGTTTCCCTTCAGATCAATCCCCTTCAATTCGGAGAGATGGACCCGCGACCTTCCTTCCAGCAGGAGGGGAAGGCCGAGCGCCTGATTGAAATCGCAATCATAGACATAACCCTGATAGTCCACGCTGATAAGCCTCCGGCACATCACGGATTCGAGATTCCCGTCCTGATGTGCCCCCTGGAGAAGATTCATATACCTTAAACGCTCGCCCCTCGCCGTCAATAGTGTTTCAAAACGATGGATGGGCATATTGGTGATGGTATAGAGATGGTTGAAGACAATGCCATACCGCTCTCCCAGTTCTCTCCTGTAATCCTCTTCCAAGAGGGTTTGGGGAGAAGGAAGAAAAGAACCCAGCGGATTATAGACCAAATTGAGGGGGAGTCCCGAATCTTTTTGGCCATAACCCAGCTGATTGAGCTTTCTTAAGGCACTGAGACTGGCCTCGAAAACGCCATTGCCCCGTTGATGGTCAACATTCTCTTTCAGGTAACAGGGCAGGGAGGCGATGATCTCCACCTTCTGATCGGCGAGAAATTCTTCCAATCCCTCCATTCCGGATTCCTCGAGGACGGTAAGATTACAGCGATCAATGACATGGATACCCATCGCACGGGCAGAACGGATGAGGTGTCTGAAGTGAGGGTTCAATTCCGGAGCACCACCGGTTAGATCGAGCTGACGGAGATTCGATGAGGCAAGGAAAGCAATCACCTGATCGATGGCGGCGCGATCCATCATCTCCATCCTTTCAGGACCGGCATTGACATGGCAGTGGATGCACCTCTGATTACACCGGTAGCCAAGGTTCGCCTGTAAAATTTCAAGACAGGTTCGTCTGATCACTGGGAAACCGGTCATCTCAAATCTCCTTCTCTTTTTTGATCGATCGAAACTTTTTCACAAAGATGGGAATGAGAGCAAAAATGCCAAGCAGGATCAGAGCGCTCAGGGTCTTAAATGAAAGGAGTTGATCGGGTGACTCAATCCGGCCGAGGGATTGGCCGAGATTGGTAAAGACGAAAGCGCCTGGGATAATGCCGATGGCTGTGGCCAGCACATAGGTCTGGGCTTTGATGGGGGTGAAAGCCGTGGCCAGATTGATCAACCAGAAGGGAAAGAGAGGAACGAGCCTTAGAAAGAGAAGGTAGTTGAAATCATTTTTGTGAAATTCTGACATCAGTTTCTTAGCCGTCGTCCCCATTCGCCGGGAGACAACCTCGGCAAATACATAGCGTGCGACAAGAAAGGCAAGGGTGGCGCCCAGGGTCGCTGAGAAGAGGATAATGGCTGTTCCAACCCACAAACCAAAAAGAAACCCTATCGTAAGGGACAGGATAGTTGCAACAGGAAGGCTTAAGGCTGTTGAGGCCGTATAAACGGCCATGGCTCCAAAGAGGATTGACGAATAATGATTGAGGGTATAGGCCATCAACCTGTCTCGATTAGCCTTGAGTGTTGAGAAATTTAAGTGCTGGTCACCGCCTAAAAAGAAGAAGGCTGAAAACCCTCCGACAAAGATCAGGAGAATGAGGATCTTCTTCCACGAGATGGAAGGCCTGGATTGGTCTTGGGGAACTCGAGACATATAATTGAATATTAATTGGACATGGTTCCAAATTTCAAGTAATTTGTTATAGACACCAGCGCTCCTTCATTAGAAGTTTATTGGCTTGAATAATCAGGAAGGAAAATTATTTTTTATGTTTTTAAAAAATATCTTGACAAATATAATAAAGAAATATATATTGAAAGTAACATTATTCAGGTGACAATATGAGGTTATCTACACAGAGTCGTTATGGAGTAAGGGCTATTTTTGATATTGCTTATCATTCCGAGGGGTTAGACACGCAGGTTAAAGACATTTCAAGACGGGAAGGAATCTCTCCGAGGTATATAGAACAGATATTTCAGAAGTTAAAAAAGGGAGGAATCATTGGCAGCAAGAGAGGTCCATCAGGGGGATACTTTTTAAGCAAGAAGCCCGAGGAAATCACTGTGGGAGAAATTGTTCGGATTACCGAAGGGGGCATCAACCCCGTACTCTGCGTTAGCCCAGAGGATTCAAGCAAGCCCTGCGAGAAGTCAGGAGAGTGTGTTACGCAGATCGTTTGGAATGAAGCAGGAACCAGGCTCAAGGAATATTTTGATTCAATAACGATCAGGGATCTCTGCAAGATGGCCAAAGAGATGGGATTAAAGAAAGAGTTAGATAAAAGATTTATGTACTACATCTGAAAATTTTTTAATTTTAATCTTGACAGAATTTATAAACTATAGTATTATTCTATGCGAAAAGAGGAAAAAATGGAAATTATTTTGTTTTATCAGATAGTTAATAATATGATAATGTAAAGGGGGATAAGGACGGGTTTGCCTGATTCCCCTTATTTTTAAAAATATACTTGATAAAATTAATAAGCTATAAATTAAATTTAATACGAAAATAAAAGGTGAGAATATGAGTTATATAAAAGGTTTAAAATGCAGGGAATGCAGAAGGGAGTATTCGATCAAGCCGGTTCATGTTTGTGAATTCTGCTTTGGTCCCTTAGAAGTTGTTTATGATTATGAAGAGATCAAAAAGAGTGTGACACGTGCGAAGATTGAGGGAAGGCCAAAGACGATGTGGCGGTATAGAGATCTTCTGCCTTTGGATTCTGATCCCGCCGTAGGAAGAAATGTCGGATTTACTCCGCTCATAAAAGCAGAGAGGCTGGCGGAAGTCCTGGGTGTGAAGGAGCTCTACCTGAAGAATGATGCAGTCAATCATCCGACTCTCTCGTTTAAGGACAGGGTCGTCTCTGTTGCGGTTTCAAAAGCCAAAGAGTTTGGATTCGAGGTTGTCGCCTGCGCTTCGACAGGAAATCTTGCCAACTCAGTGGCTGCCCTGGCTGCTGAGGGAGGTCTGGATAGCTTCATCTTTATCCCTCATGATCTGGAAAAGGGGAAGATCCTGGGGACATTGATCTACGGGACGAACCTGATCGGAATCACAGGAAGCTATGATGAGGTCAACCGGCTCTGCAGTGAGATTGCCGAGAATTATAGATGGGCCTTTGTCAACATCAACCTCCGTCCTTTTTATGCGGAGGGGTCGAAGACCTTCGGATATGAGATTGCAGAACAGATGGGGTGGAGGACGCCCCGGCATGTGATTGTCCCGATGGCCGGAGGGTCGCTCATCACAAAGATCTGGAAAGGGTTCAAAGAGCTGGAACTGATCGGCCTGCTTGATGGAGTCGATAGTAAAATCTATGGGGCTCAGGCATCAGGATCGAATCCCATCGTGGCTGCTTTTAAAGAAGGGATCGACTGGATTAAGCCCCAGCGGCCTAAAACCATTGCCAAATCTCTGGCCATTGGGAACCCCGCGGATGGTTTCTATGCGCTGAAAACAATCCGGGAGTCCGGAGGGGCGGCCGAAGATGTGTCGGATGAGGAGATTGTGGAAGCCATGAAACTCCTGGCCCGGACAGAAGGAATCTTCACGGAGACAGCCGGCGGAGTGACGGTCGGAGTGACGAAGAAATTGATCGATCAAGGAATCATTCCAAGAGATGAATCCATTCTCATCTCAATCACAGGCAATGGCCTGAAAACCCAGGAAGCGATTCAGGATAGGGTTGGCCGGCCCCTGATTATTGAGGCGAAGTTCTCGGAGTTTGAGAAAACCGTAACTCCGAATCAGAGGAAGTATCGAGAATCAATCGTTCAGGCAACGCTTTAAGATAGGAGGATGAAAAGATGGACATTCGAGTCAGAATACCGACGCCGCTGAAAAAGCTGGCCGGGGAACAGGATATTGTCTTAGCAAATGGGAATACAGTTGGAGAGGTGATCCAGTGGCTCACTGAAACCTATCCAGGGCTTAAGGAAAGGCTCAGGGATGAGAAGGGAGAGGTGAGGCGCTTCATCAATATCTATGTGAACGATGAAGATATCCGGTTTGTCCGGAACCTCGAAACTCCTGTAAAAGACGGGGATCAGATCTCAATCATTCCAGCCATTGCCGGAGGCTCATCCAAGAAAAGAAGGGTGACCCTGACCTTTCCTCAGGAAAGGATTCAGGAACCGGTGATCTATAATATCGGCCACCAGTTTAAGATTGTCACCAACATTCGAAGCGCCAATGTCACGGAGAATGTCGGCTGGGTGACACTTGAGATTGACGGAGAGGAGGGGGAATATTTGAAGGCCCTCGACTATTTGAAGAAAATCGGAGTAAAAGCAGAACCGGTGGAGAAGGACGTGATTGTGTAGAGGTAGAATTGATCATTGTCTGCCTATAAACTTTTTTTGCCGTCATGCCGGATTTGATCCGGCATCCAGCCCCGCCTTTGGCAGGATTGAAAAGACTGGATTCTGGGTCAAGCCCGGAATGACAAACCGAATAGGGCTTATGTCAATATGAATAATCAAGGGGGAACGAGATGGGTGCAAAGGTGAAACAGTTATTCTGGAAAGTGGCTGGGCCGCTCCTCCGAAGAGCTTTAAAAGAGAAACATAAGGACGTCTCTGAATTATCCATTCAGGAGGTTAACCAACTTCTTAAAAGGGGAGAGAGCATAGTCCTCCTCGATGTCCGTGAGAAGGAGGAATTGGCCCTGGGATACCTCAAAGGATCTCTGTTTGTTCCTCGGGCCAGCCTGCCGGAGAAAGCAGAGACCCTGCTTCCAGATAAAGAGGCTTCTATTGTCGTTTACTGTGCGGCAGGGGTGCGGTCCATCCTCGCAGCCAAGACTTTGCGGGAAATGGGCTACAAACAGGTTGCCTCCATGAGAGAAGGGATTGAGGGGTGGAAAAAGGCGGGATATGAAGTCTCCAGCCAAACAGGGCTGACCTCCGAACAGCTCACCCGGTACAGCCGCCATATCCTCCTGCAGGAAGTTGGGGCAGAAGGGCAGGCCCAACTCCTGAAAGCAAAAGTCCTTCTGGTAGGCGCAGGCGGCCTGGGCTGTCCGATAGGTCTCTATCTGGCAGCCGCAGGGGTTGGAACATTAGGTATTATCGATGATGACCGTGTGGATCTGACCAATCTCCAGCGGCAAATCCTGCACCGGACTTCTGATGTGGGAAGGCCAAAGGTCGAATCGGCAAAAGAAGCCATCGCAAGGATCAATCCGGACGTAAAGGTGGTTACCTACCAGGAGCGCCTCACCTCGGAAAATGCGATTAAGATATTTGAAGATTATGACATCATTGTGGACGGGTCGGATAACTTCCCGACGAAGTACCTGGTCAACGATGCGGCCTTCTTTACGGGAAAACCCTTTGTTTTTGGCGGAGTGTTTCAGTTTGAAGGGCAGGCGAGCGTCTTTGCCCCAAAAGAGGGAGGCCCCTGTTTACGGTGCCTCTTTCCCGAGCCTCCTCCACCCGGGCTTGTCCCCAGCTGAGACGAGGCAGGTGTCCTGGGAGTTGTGCCCGGGCAAGTTGGTTTGATTCAGGCTACAGAGGCGATCAAGCTTATTTTGAAAATTGGGAAACCTTTGATCGGCCAGTTCTTTATCTATAACGCGCTCGACGTGGAATTCAAACTCTTTCCGGTCAAGAAGAATCCGTCATGTCCCCTCTGCAATGGGGAGCCAAAGATTAAGGAGCTGGCGGATTATCATGAGGCGTGCGGTCTGGAGACAAGAAGTCAAGCAACGATTTAGATGGGGGGGGAGAAAGGAAAAGAAGGAAGATGGAACGAGTCAAGCATCATTTAAAAAGATTAGTGGGAGGTTTAACTTTACTCCTCGTCACAGTTTTTATTCTTCTCATGTCAAGCCAAATTACGATGGCGATTCCAAACGGAGGATATACGCGACCCGAACTTCTGATTCAGCCTGAAGACCTTAAGGTATTGATCGACAAGAAAGACACCGATATCCGGATCATCGATGTCCGGGAAAAGATCAAATATCTTGCCGGTCATATTCCGGGAGCCGTGAATATCTGGAGACCCGATATCGTGGATAAGGACCATCCCACCCCAGGGATGGTGGCTCCTCAGGCCCAGGTCGAAGAGCTGATGGGAAGACTTGGAATCAGCCATCGAAATACGCTCATCATCTATTCCGACGGCGCTGATGGCGCCAGGCTCTGGTGGATATTAGCTTACTATGGTTTTCCCATCCGGCAGTTGAAGCTTCTTGACGGCAGTCTTGATGGCTGGAAGGCAAAGGGTTACCCGACCGAGATGATTTCACCTCAGATCAGTCAGACTCAATTCAAGCTTCCGGGAAAGACGAAATCGATGGAACCTCTGCTCTGCACTTTGCCGGAAGTCAGGGGTGCCTTGAAAGAACCCAAGAAGGTCGTTCTCGATGTCCGGGCAAGCAAAGAGTATCTTGGAGAGGAGACCCTTGCGGGTGCGGTCAAACCGGGACGCATTCCCGGAGTGAAGTGGATTGAGTGGAGGGAAGTTCTAATAAAGGAGGGACCCAATAAGGGATACTGGAAATCCGCCGAGGAGATAAGGAAACTCTTTGCTGATTTAGGGGTGACTCCGGATAAGGAAATCTATATCTACTGACAGTCCGGGGTGCGCTCGACTCACAGTTTGGTGAGTCTCTATCTGATCGGTTTTCCACTCGAGAAGTTGAGAAATTATGATGGTTCCTGGATCGAATGGAGTCGGAGTACAGAGGCCATTGAAACAGGGCCACCGAAGAATTAGAGCAGAAGATGATAAAAATCCCAAAATCGATCTATCGCACCATCATTGAACATGCCCGGAGAGAGGCGCCCCTGGAATGTTGCGGCATTCTTGGAGGAAGAGAAGGAGCTGTTGAGAAGGCTTTTGATCTCTCCAATACGGAAAGGAGTCAGGTTCGATATTCGATGTCGCCCCAGGAGCAGTTGAAGGCTTTTGAGGAGATGGACAGGGAATCGCTGGAGATGGTGGCCATCTACCATTCCCATACGCATACGATCTCGTTTCCATCAGAGACCGATGTAAAGCTGGCCTTTTATCCTGAGGTGGCATCGGTCATCATCTCTCTGAAAGAGGAGACGCCGGTTGTAAAGGCCTTTCGGATCAAGGAGGATGCGATCTATTCCGAAGAGATCGAGGTAATCTAACCCCCCTCACCCCTCCCTCTCCCCCGGGGGAGAGGGTAAAGGTAAGGGGACATAATTGGAAATGCCTATGGAAGCCATTCAAATAAGAGATGAAATTGAATCACGAAGGGAGTTGAGAAAGGAGAAACCTCTCTCTTTGCTCACTTCGATCGGCAATACGCCCCTGATTCAGATTCGGCAGTTGACAAATCACATCGGAGGGGTTCAGATCTTTGCCAAGGCAGAGTGGCTCAATCCCGGTGGCTCTGTAAAGGACCGCGCAGGTCGAAAGATCATCGAAGATGGGGAAAAATCTGGTCAACTCACAAAGGAGAAGATCATTCTCGATTCCACATCGGGCAACACAGGAATTGCTTATGCAATGATCGGTGCCATCAAGGGATACAGGGTGGAACTGGTCGTGCCGGCCAATATCAGCGAGGAAAGAAAGAAAGCCCTGGAGGCCTATGGGGTAAAACTGATCTACACGGACCCGGTCCTGGGGTCAGATGGCGCACTTGTCGAAGCAAAGAGGATTTATGAGGCCAATCCGTGCCTCTATTTTAAGGCGGATCAATATAATAATCCCGCAAACTGGAAGGCTCACTATGAGACCACAGGAATTGAGATTCTTCAACAGACCGGATGGAAAGTGACCCACTTTGTTGCAGGCGTGGGGACAGGTGGAACGTTGATCGGAACAGGCAGAAGATTGAGAGAGTTTAATCCTGACATTAAACTATTTGGTGTTCAGCCGGACAGCGGCTTTCATGGAATAGAGGGGTTGAAGCATATCGAAACCGCCATCCGGCCGGGCATTTATGATGAAACCATCTTGAATGGTACGTTTTTTGTGAAGACAGAAGACGCCTTTGGAATGGCGAACCGTCTTACCAGGGAAGAAGGGCTATGGGTAGGTCCTTCTTCGGGCGCTGCTTTCTGGGCATCCTTAAAGTTGGCAGAGTCGGTGTCCCAAGGCGTGATTGTAACAATATTTCCGGATGGAGGAGCACGATATCCTGAGTATTGTATTGATTGCGAGAAACAGAAGAAACGGCTCTCAGTTGAACATCTACCGCTAAGACCTTCACCCCCCTAAAGGTTTAGCCGTTTGACTGAGAGCTGTTTTTTTAAAAACTGAGGAGAAGGGTAGTGAGAATCATTGGAGCATTGATCATCATCGCCGTCCTTTTTTCCTATTTACCCATGGATGCGATGGGAAATTGTTCGGAAGAAGATCATTCCACAAATATGAGAATGGATTGTGGATATACATTCCACTGTCCGGTCATTTATAACCCAGCCTTACCGCAACTATCGGTTCTTTCCATCAATGGCTGGTTGAGATGGATGCCGACCGTAGGGAAGGTTGAGGAATTGCCCCGAAGGATCTTTCATCCCCCCAAAACATTTTTAAAAACATGATTGAAAGGGATGAAGGAGCTTGGCATAATGATTGCTTATAAAATATATAAAGAATTAGGCATTTAAAATAAATTTCTCGACAATCGGAGAGAAAAAAGCAATCATATTCTTATAAGTTAAAGTAATCAATGGAAAAAGCTCTTGGCCGTGGGCCTAATGAGAGTTAGGTCCAACTTGCTTAAGCCTTCACCCCCCGAAAGGTTTAGCTATATGGCCAGGAGCTTTTTGTTTATAAATTGAACAGAAAGGGTCGCAAAGAATACATCAACGTAACTACTTAGAATTTAAATATTTTTTAAATTATTTTCTTTTAGTTTCATCAAACATAGTGTAAAATAGATAAAATTTTCCATTCCAAACAGAAAGAAGGTGAAGAGATAGTGAGAAAGCCGATAAAATTCTTTAGATTAACTCTCTTTTTCTCCCTCATTTTCCTCTTCTTCTCCTCCCCAGGTCAGGGGGAGAATAAGCAACTGAAGCTGGATGTGTTGATTGAAGAGGCCCTTCAGAATAATCCCGAGATCCTGGCTTCAAAAAAGAGGTGGGAAGTCTTTAAGGAAAAGATTCCCCAAGCCCGCGCTCTTCCGGATCCGATGTTTGGTTTTGGGATCGTAAGCCTACCCACCAATTTCAGCTTCAGGGAAGAAGACATGACGATGAAGGAGCTCTCCATCTCCCAGATGTTTCCCTTTTACGGAAAGAGAAGACTGATGGGAGAAATGGCAGAAAAAGAGGCGGAAGCTGTTTTTAAAGATATCCAGGAAAGGACGAATAGGATTATCAAAGAGGTGAAAGCGACTTATTTTGAGCTTTCTTACAATTATCGGTCTACGGAAATTACGCAAAGAAACAAGGAGATTCTGGAGAGCTTTGTAAAGATTGCTGAGACCCAGTACGCCCTTGGGATGGGGATACAGCAGGATGTGCTGAAAGCCCATGTCGAGGTTTCCAAGATGGTCGATGACCTGATTATGCTGGGCCAGAAGAAGAGAGCCTTGGAAGGAAAGCTAAGTGCCCTGCTCAATCGGTCTCCGGAAGTTTCTGTGGGAGAGCCCGCAGAAGTAATTTTTAAAAAACTCCCGTACGCCATCGATGAACTTCAGAAGATGGCTGTCGAGATCAACCCCACCTTGCAGGGGATGAAGAAGATGATCGAAGCAAAAGAAAAAGCCTATGAACTGGCCAAAAAAGAATATTTCCCTGACCTTAATTTCAAATTCGCTTATGGTCAGAGGGATAATAGCCGCGGCCCGGAAGCGATGAAACGGAGAGATATGCTTACAGGAATGATGGAGATCAATATCCCCATCTTCTATAAGTCGAAACAAGAACGAAAAGTTGCAGAGACGAAAGCCGACATCCAGGTCATCGAAGCCCAGTACCGGGCGATGAAGAATGAGATCCTCTTCATGATCACGGACATGGGGTCGATGATTCAGAGAGTGGAGAGGCAGTTGGAGCTTTATAAAACAGGGATCATCCCGCAGGCCAGTCTTCAGATCAATTCGGCGATGAGCGCATACCGGGTGGGTAAGGCTGATTTTATGACCCTGCTCGATAGCCGGATGACACTCTACCGGTATGAGTTAGAGTATCATCAGGCTCTCACCGAATATGAAAAGAATGTGGCCAGCATGGAAGCGGTCGTCGGAAGACGTTTTGAATAATTTCCTTATTCGTTCTTCGGGAGATTGTGTTGCAAGTCTGTTCATCCTTCGAGAGCCTCAGGATGAACGGTAAGTGGCAGGGCTCACCATGAGCGGACTACGGCTCGTAAAAAATAAATTGCTTAGCCGTTCGCCCTGAGCGTGTCGAAGGGTGAACGGCTCATTATGACACAACCTCTTGATAAAAGAGGTGGATTCAGGAGGAAAAAATGAAGAGATTGTTATGGCTGATCTTCTTTTTGGTCCTACCCTGGTTGATGGCAGGCTGTGGAAAAGAGACGACCACTCATTCCGCAAGCGGATCCGCCTCGGGCGGAAAGGAACATCAACCAGAGGTCAAACAGGAAGCGAAGAAAGCGGATGACTTAGACATCAAAGGACTGACCATGGAATCGATCCAGAAGGAAGGAAAGATGCAGGAGGTGGCTCCCGGAGCCGTCCAGATATCTCCGGAACGGCAGCAGTTGATCGGAGTAAAGATCGGAAAGGTTGAGATGAGGCCGCTTGAGAAGATCATCCGGACTGTGGGAAGGGTGGATTATGATGAGAGGAAGGTTCACATGGTCTCACCCAAAATCGGAGGCTGGATCGAAGACCTCTATGTTGACTACATAGGGCGGTTCGTAAGGCAGGGAGAACCCCTTCTCACGATCTATAGCCCGGAACTGGTCTCCACGCAGGAAGAGTACCTCATCGCACTGCGGGCAAGGAAAGATCTGATGAAGAGTCCATTCACAGAAGTAGCCGCAAGCGGGAACTCCCTTGCGGAATCTGCCAGGCGTCGTCTCAAACTCTGGGATATCAGCGACGATCAGATCAAAGCCCTGGAGGAGAGCGGACAGGCGAAGAAGACGCTCACCCTCTATTCTCCTTTTAGCGGATTCGTCCTCGAAAAGATGGCCTTTAAAGGGATGAGTTTGATGCCCGGCGTGGCCCTCTTCAAATTGGCGGACCTCTCAACCGTATGGCTCTATGCGGATATCTATGAATATGAACTTCCCTTTATCAGAGTAGGACAGCAGGCGGCGATCCAGCTTTCCTATCTTCAGGGAGAGACGTTTACCGGAAAGGCGATCTATATCTATCCCTCTCTGGATCCCAATACCCGGACGGCAAAGGTGAGGTTTGAGTTTCCCAATCCTGATGGGAAGCTGAAGCCGGAGATGTATGGCAATGTGGAGATTAAGGTGCACTTAGGTCAGAGGCTGGTGGTGGTTGAAGGGGCGATCATCGATACGGGACTTCGACAGATGGCCATTGTGGATAAGGGCAATGGCTATTTTGAACCGAGAGAGGTGAAGGTCGGCGCCAAGGTCGATCATTATTACGAGATCTTAAAAGGCCTGAAGGCCGGGGAGCGCGTCGTGACAAGTGCCAACTTCCTCATCGACTCTGAGTCGAGGTTCAAAGAAGCTGTTGGAGCCCCGGGACATGCCCATTGAAAAGAAGAGAGGGACGACGGGCGATGGACGAAAGACGAAGGACGAGAGATAAATTACAGATTGCGGAATTGCGGAATGAGAAAAGCAGAAGACAGAAGGCAGTCGAGCGAAGAAGTTATAAAGGGTCTCAAAATTGAATTGACATAGTCATTAGAAAATCTCCCCTCGCCCCTCTTTACCAAAGAGGGGTATTATTCCTCCCTTTGGTAATCTTTTTCCTGTTAAAGACAGGCAAAGGGAGGTTAGGAGGGATTTTATAAATGAATGTCTTCTTTATTTTGAGACTGTTAATAAGAGGAGCAAAAAATGATCGAGAAGATTATCGAGATCTGTGCGAAGAACCGGTTTTTTGTTTTCACTGTGGTCCTCCTGGTCATGTTGGGAGGGGTCTATTCAATTAAGCATATCCCCCTCGATGCCGTGCCTGACATCTCCGATGTCCAGGTGATCATCTATACACCGTGGGAGGGAAGAAGTCCGGATCTTGTGGAGGATCAGGTGACCTATCCCATTGTCTCGGCCCTCATCTCAGCACCCAAAGTGAGGACGGTGAGGGGATTTTCCGATTTTGGATTCTCCTATGTCTATGCGGTCTTCGAAGATGGAACGGATATCTACTGGGCAAGGTCCAGGGTTCTGGAATATATGCAGCAGATCACCGGAAGGCTTCCGGCAGGAGCAAATCCTGTGCTTGGACCGGATGCGTCAGGAGTGGGTTGGGTCTATACCTATGCCCTTGTGGATGAGAGCGGCAAGCATGATCTTGCCTATCTGCGCACCCTTCAGGACTGGTATCTGCGTTACTCCCTGGCCAGCGTGGAAGGAGTGGCAGAGGTGGCCAGTGTGGGAGGTTTTGTCAAACAGTACCAGATCAATATCGACCCGAACCGGATGTCGGCCTATGGCATCTCTCTCAGGAAGGTAATGGAGCGTGTCCGGATGTCGAATGCGGATGTGGAGGGAAGGCTTCTCGAATTTGGGGGCAGAGAGTATATGGTGCGGGGACGGGGATACATCAAGTCCGTCGAGGATATCCAGAAGATTGTGGTGGGCGGCCGCCAGGGAACCCCGATCCTTCTCCGGGACATCGCTCAGATCAGCCTCGGTCCAGAGATCCGCAGGGGAATTGTGGAGTTGGATGGGAAGGGCGAGGTCGTTGGCGGGATCGTCGTGATGCGATTCGGTGAAAATGCCCTTCATGTGATCGAGAAGGTCAAGGCAAAAATCGAAGAGATTAAACCAGGACTTCCGGAGGGCGTGCAGATTGTTCCAACCTACGACCGCTCCGAACTGATACAACTCTCCATTGAAAATCTTCAGAAGACACTTCTCACGGAGATCATTGTCGTAAGCCTGGTCATCATCGTTTTTCTCCTCCATTTTCGTTCTGCCCTCGTCCCTATCTTTGCCCTGCCCATTGCGGTCATCGCCTCCTTCATTCCGATGTATTTTTTAAAGCTGACATCGAACATCATGTCGCTCGGAGGCATTGCCCTCTCCATCGGAGTTCTCGTGGATGCCTCGATCGTCATGGTGGAGAACGGGTATCGCCACCTCTCCGAAGGCACGGAGGAGGATCGGAAGAATAGCGGGGCCACCATTGTCCGGGCCTGCCAGCAGGTGGGACGGGGCATCTTCTTCTCACTGATCATCATCATCATCTCCTTTGTCCCGGTGTTCATGCTTGAGGCTCAGGAAGGAAGGCTCTTCCGTCCCCTTGCCTTTACAAAGACCTTTGCCATGGCGGCCTCTTCGATTCTCGCCATCACTCTTGTTCCTGTATTGATGACGATCTTCTTAAAAGGCAAACGCCTCAAACCCGAGGCTGTGAACCCGATCTCAAGGTTCTTCCGATGGTTCTATGAACCTGTCATCCACTTTGTTTTGAGATTTAAGAAGACAGCGCTCTTCGTCAACTTCCTCATCATTCCCTTGAGCGTCTTTCTGTTATTAAAGATCGGAAGCGAGTTTATGCCCCCCCTTTACGAGGGGACGATCTTCTATATGCCTGTTACCAGTCCGGGGATTTCAGTGACCGAGGCCGGAAGGATTCTTGCGGTTCAGGATAAGATCCTTAAGAGCTTTCCGGAAGTCCATACCGTCTTTGGAAAGGCGGGCCGGGCAGAGACATCCACGGACCCTGCGCCCTTCAGCATGATGGAGACAACAGTCCACCTGAAACCGAGAGAGGAGTGGCGAAAGAAAAGGAAGGATTATTCTTTTCTCCCTCAATGGATGCAGCCTGCGGCGGAAAAGATCTTCGGAACCCATCGAACCATGACTTATGAAGAGCTCGTGGAAGAGATGGACAAAAAGATGCAATTTCCGGGGTTCCAGAATGCCTGGACCATGCCCATCCGGGCCAGGATCGATATGCTGACGACAGGGATCCGGACGCCGGTCGGAATCAAAGTCTCGGGTCCGGATTTGAAGACGATCGAAGAAACAGGAATCCATATCGAAGTCATCCTTAAAGAAGTGGCCGGCACAAGGAGCGTCTATGCCGAGAGGGTGGCAGGAGGCTATTTTACCGATATTAAGATCAACCGGGATGCGATCGCCCGGTATGGCCTGACCGTCGGCGAAGTGCAGGAGGTCATTCAGACAGCCCTGGGAGGAATGAATATTACCTGGACCGTCGAGGGGAGAGAGAGATATCCAGTGAATATCCGTTACCCGCGGGAACTCCGGGATGATATTGAGAGGATAAAAAGGATATTGGTTCCGGTGAGAGGAGGAAGCGCTTCAGGGACGCAATCGATGGGCGGCTCTTCAGCCCCTCTTCTCCATGTTCCCCTGGCCCAATTGGCAGAGATCAGCCACACCACAGGCCCTGCCATGATCCGGGATGAGGATGCCATGCTGACCGGTTATGTCTATGTGGATGTGACCGGAAGGGACATCGGTGGATATGTGGAAGAGGCGAAGAGGGTGATCCGGGAGAAATTGAAGCTTCCTACGGGATACTCTCTCTCCTGGAGCGGCCAGTATGAGTTTCAGGTCAGAGCGAAGGAGAGATTAAAAATCCTGATGCCCATCGTCTTCTTCATCATCTTCATTCTCCTCTATATGACATTCCATTCGATTGCAGAGTCAATCATCCTGATGGTTGCCGTCCTCTATGCGATGACCGGAGGCGTCATCCTCCAGTACCTCCTCGGATATAATTTCAGTGTGGCGGTCTGGGTGGGCTACATTGCTCTCTACGGGATAGCGGTGGAAACCGGTATAGTGATGATCATCTACCTTCACGAGGCTTTGAACAAACGTCTTGAGAAAGGAGAGATCACACAGCAGGACATCCACGAGGCCACGGTGGAGGGTTCGGTCCTCCGGCTCCGTCCGAAGTTGATGACTGTCGGGACAACGCTGATCGGTCTGGTTCCCATCATGTGGTCTTCGGGCGTGGGTGCGGATGTGATGAAGCCCATTGCGGCTCCCATCATCGGAGGCCTTCTGACCTCGACCATCCATGTATTGATCATCACACCGATCATCTTTGCCATGGTCAAGGAGAGGGCTTTGAAGAAAGGGAAGTTAAAATCAGCGGAGATGAAGATTTAAGTGCCGGAGTGTCATTCCCGCGCAGGCGGGAATCCAGGTTCCTAATTGTGGGAAAAAAGTAGAACTATTAAAACCGAATTCTTGCTTTTATTAAAGGGAGGGCTTTCGAAAATAGGGCGAGGAGACAAAAATGAAATATCAAACCATTTACTTGTTAGCGGGATTCATTCTGTTGGCCACAACTTTTTGGGCCTTTGGCCACGAGAAAACAGGTTGGATGGCTCCGGAAGAAGCAAAAAAGATGAAGAATCCTATCAACATCACAAAGGCCTCTATCCAAAAAGGGAAGAAAATCTACGAAAAGAAGTGTGCCCTTTGTCACGGTGACAAGGGAGATGGAAAGGGTCCCGCAGGAGCGGGATTAAACCCGAAACCCACCAATTTTAAAGAGTCTCATGGAGAAAAGATGACCGACGGAGAGCACTTCTGGAAGATCTCAAAAGGAAAAGGCCCCATGCCTTCTTATGAAAAAGATTTAACCGCCGACGAGAGATGGAATGTGATCAATTACCTCAATACGTTCGTGAAACACAAATAACCCCTATTGCCCTCCCCCTTGAGAGACTGTGTCACAATGGGGAGGGCATGAGGGTTGATTAAGTCAAACTTGATCTAATCACGATATAAAACGTTCTTTGAAAACTGAATAGAGATAGACGGTCGTAGCAGCCCCACTGACAAAGCTTTTTCTCTTCTTTTTCACCCAACACGGCTGCATGTTCGGGATATTATCCCAAGACGGGGGCTCTAAGAGTCATCAGTTTTTCGATTAACCCCGATACGCCAAGAATCGTGATCATCC
>JAGXTA010000030.1 GCA_018333535.1 Deltaproteobacteria bacterium
CCCACAGGCAATCCCTTTGTCTCGTCCATCCAGTTCATAGTGAATGTTGGAGCCCTTAAACATCGGCCTCTCTTGGTCCTCCCAGTTCCTCCGCTCTAACCTCTTCTCAATTTTCCTCTTGCGCTTTGATAGTATTTTGTGGTTTAATTTCTTCACTCGAAATGCTCCTTTCTGATTGGCTTTTGTTTTTTGATAAAACTATAATAGCCTTATCTGAAGGGCATTTCGAGTACTTTTTCACTTTCTCCCAAAATAATTATACTTGTTTAGGGACTAGGTCGATCGCGGGAATCCCTGCCTTGCCCGCTGTTGACGAGGCAACGATATTGTGTCTTTCTGATTGAAGAATGGCTTCCATCCGGGCGCGGTACTCGCTTGCAGCGTCCGGCAGGATGATTGGCGCTTCAGACTCTCCGCAACAGTACTGAGCTGGCCCAAAATACAGATGCTTCGGAATATCTTGGGCTGTTGGATGCCATAGCTGAAGGCATACATCAGTGAAGATGAGCGATAGGATGTAGTCCTTGAACTTGGGCGCATCCTTCGCGCCCCGAATGGAACAGGCGGCGTCCCAGATCCAGGATTCGAGGGATTTGTTGTTATTGTTAGTCATAGGTTGAGCAAAGTTCCTTCTTAAGTCGATGTCCTATGCGCCTGTTTCGCCTAACGGCTGAGCACAAACGAAGTTGAAAAATTTAGTAGTTAACCGTTTGTGCTCTGTTATCGGACGTGTGCCGAACGTTTTGGTTTTTCAAGCCGCCGACGCATTTCTTCCGTGGAAATTCCCCCCCCGGCTTTTTGCTTTGCTCGTGACCGCTCGATAAGCGCAATAAACTTTGGATGACTGCTCAAAGAAACGGTTTCAATATCAGCATTGGTGATGCTAACCAGGGCCGCCACAGGTTTGCCCTCCTTTGTAATAATAAACGGTTCCTTTTTAACCTTTTTTGTGTAATCTGACAGCGGCAGAGTTGCTTTGGCAAATTCAATAGTTTTCATAATTTTATCACCTCTTTTCCAATTCTAACATTGTTCCTCTCTTTGATTCCAATCGCTCGAATATAAACAACATACTCCGGATCATCTTCAATATCATAATAAACGCGCAGATTACCGATTCGCAATTCCCACGGAGCGATTGGGTTAGGGCGCATGGGTTTTCTATTTCTGGTTTCAACAGCTGGTTGATATTGGAGTTGTTCCTCCACTGTGTCCAGTATCGTCACCTGCTGGCGTGTTGTTAGCACATGAAAATGAACTTCGGTGTCTGGAGAATATTCAATTCGATATTTCAATTAAGATATCCTTTCAAATCGGTGGCGATTGTTCGGCACATGTACGATAACGTTTTCCATTAGCGAAACGGTCGCATTAGGATCAAATAAACCGATGATAGAGACCGGCTGTTTCCCGAAGGGCAAGAGCGCCAATGTCGTGTTAGTCGTCATTGTCCCTTTGTGTTCAAAAACAATCACGGCCCCTCCTCCGGTTCTGACTGATGTATTCGGATTCGACCAATTTCTACAATCCACAGTTTCTTCTCTATTGTCATTTGAGTGGATGCTTGTAGAAACTGTCGAACCAGTTGCTCCAGTAAAGTCAGGCTTGAATTTCTTGGAACCCGAATAACAACCACGCCGTTCGCCTGAGCTGGTGGAAAACGGGTCACATCCGCGAAATGTAAGTCCAGTGTTACCAGACATCGCCGTTCAGCACAACACGCTTCATAGAGGTGCTGGTCTGAACATCCCTGTAGCCTTTGGTCACGGATCGTTTGAACGTCGTGTCCGGCAGCGCGGAAAAGTTGCTGAGTTCGGGTTCCAAAGTTTTCATCGAGTTTGAACTTCATCCTATCGCCTCGCCTGGGAGTTCAACATATCGTTCTCGAGCCATCTCGGCTCCGTAGGCGATGGCAGCCCGAACATCCTCCTCCGTCAGTTGAGGATATTCTGCAAGAATCTCCTCAATCCCCATCCCGTTGGCCAGAAAGTCAAGAAGTAGGGATACCCAGATTCGAGTGCCACGAATACAGGGTTTGCCGAAGCAGACATTTGGGTCAATGGAAATACGTTGTAGAAGCGGATTCATCTTCATTTCTCCTCCTTCTCTTATACTCGTCGAATCGTACTCCAAATTTAGGGAGCGGCTAACGTTCAAGACCAAAAGAAGTGTGACAGCATTTGGATATAAATCTTTTGGCCGGTGTTAGGCGACGTGTCTTTTCAATTCAATTGAGAGCGGTTTCTGCTCCTTTAGTGCGCTGACTTTCAATATGGAGAAACCTATAATGTTCCCTTCACCATCGACTTTTTCCATCACTGCATCGTTCTCGGTCTCTTTGAAATAACCGGCCTTTCTTTCAAAGAGAACTTCAAGGTAGTCTCCTTCTTTGTCGTACCAAACTTTTATCGCCTCGGCCATAGTGTCTCACCTCTATTAAAGGGTTCCTCTGAAAATGTCTTTCCTGCGGAAGCAGGAATCCAGAAGGTTTTGAAATCACTGGACTCCCGCCTGCGCGGGAGTGAGGAACTGAGGATTATTAGAGGTACCCTAAAGAGTGTATTAAAATTTAAGGAAAGAAGTCAAGAATTTCTGACAATTTCTCCGGTTAACATTGTAATGACAACCATGCCGGGTTGAAGGAGAAATGATTGGGGCAGGAGTAAATTCGAAATGGAATAGAACGTAGCGTCGGTATTTATTGCCGATGTTTATTCGCCCCCCTGCCTACCGCAGGCAGGCAATAAATGGGGGCGCTACGTTGATTTTAACAAAAAAGGGAGGCGTGAGGGCCTCCCTTTTCATTTAAATCCATGGGGCAATAAAATTATCGTTTAGAGAACTGCGGCCTGCGCCTGGCTCCACGCAATCCGTACTTTTTTCGCTCTTTAATTCTTGAATCCCTTGTTAGAAGGCCGGCCCTTTTCAGGGCATCCTTGAACTCCGCATTGAACTGAAGCAGGGCTTTCGATATCCCATGACGGACAGCCTCGGATTGACCGGCGATCCCTCCTCCATGGACATTGGCTTTCACATCGAATTGATTCCTGGTCCCTGTCAGATCAAAGGGCTGCATGATGACCATCTCGCAGGTCTCCCGCCCGAAATACTCTTTCAGGGCCCTTTCATTGACCACGAACTTTCCCTCGCCAGGCTCCAACCATATCCTGGCAATGGAGGTTTTTCTCTTTCCTGTGGCATAAATGGGTTCTGGCACTGTTTTCTCCTTCTGTACGAATTATTCGTCAGCCTTAAATTTCAAGTGGAACGGGTTTTTGGGCTTCGTGAGGATGTTTTGCCCCGGCATAGATCTTCAATTTCTGGATCATCTGACGGCCCAGGCTGGTTTTAGGCAACATCCCCTTCACAGCGATCCGGATCATCTCGGTGGGTTTCTTGGTCAGCAACTTTTCAGCGCTCATCTCCCGAATTCCGCCCGGATAACCCGTATGACGATAGTAAGTCTTATCTTTCATCTTCTTACCGGTCAGGGCCACCTTTCCGGCATTGACGACAATGACAAAATCGCCTGTGTCCACATGGGGGGTATAAATCGGTTTGTTCTTTCCCCTCAATATCTTTGCCAGTTCAGTGGCTAATCTTCCCAGGACTTTTCCTTCGGCATCCACGAGATACCATTGATGTTCCACTTCTTCTTTTTTAGCCTGATAGGTCTTCATAGAACCACCTTAATTTAAAAAGATAAGATATTGTAGTAATGACTGTCAAGGATTTATCTTTCCCCCTCACCCTTGCCCTCTCCCACAAGGGGAGAGGGAGAAGAGATCAGCGTTTCTTTTTCTGTGTGAAATGTTTATTCCAGAGTAGAACAACAGGGCTTGCCACATAGATCGTTGAATAGGTTCCGGAAATGAGCCCCACGATCAGTGCAAAGGCAAAATCGTGGATGACCGGGCCTCCGAAGAAGAAGAGAATGAGGACCACCATCATGAGCGTTGCCGTGGTGAGAATCGTCCTTCCAAGGGTTTCGTTGATGCTTGTATTGAAGATGGTCTCAAGGTTCTCCTTCCTCATCTTCTTGATATTCTCCCGAACCCGGTCGAAGATAACGATCGTATCGTTGATCGAGAATCCGATGATCGTCAGGATGACCGCCATCAGGGGCAAAGAATATTCGAGACCCGCGATCGATATGGCGCCGTAAGTGATGATAATGTCGTGGACCAGGGCCGCAATCCCTCCGAGTCCGAAAGAGACCTGTTTGAATCGCCATGCCACAAAAACCAATATGGCCGCAAAGGAGAGTCCCACTGCCCAGAGGGCTTTTGTCTTCAAATCCTTCCCCACCTTGGGACCGACGACCTCCACCCTCCGGATTTCCAGAGTTTTGCCCTTGAAACGCTCCTGAATGGAAGCCTGAATCTTCTTGGACATTTCTTCCAGGTCTTCACCGGTCTTTTCCACCCGGATCAGAAATTCATTCTCTCCTCCAAAGTTCTGAACCATGGCATCCTTTGATCCCATCGCCTCCATGGCCTTTCGAACCTCTGAGATATCCACGACCTGGGAAAATCTGATCTGAATCAGAATCCCTCCGGCAAAATCAACCCCGTACTTCAACCCATTGTGAAGAAAAATGGATCCAAGGCTGAGGAGAATGGCGATGGTTGACACCCAGATGGTAAATTTCTTTTTTCCTATAAAGTCGTACTTAGTTCCCGGACGGATCAATTCCATAGTTTTAACTCAGCCTATCCTCTGCCCCGTCTGCCCAGAAGTGGCGCCGGGGATTAAATGCTCAACTTTTTGATCTTTATCTGCAGGGTGAGGAAATCGAAAGCCCACCGGGTCACATAGACCGCCGTAAAAATATTTGCAAGAATTCCAATGGACAGGGTGACCGCAAAGCCCCTCACCGGACCCGTGCCGAATTGATAGAGAAAAAGGGCGGCAATCAAAGTCGTCACATTCGAGTCCAGAATGGTGATGAAGGCCCTCCGATAACCCTCATCGATGGCGGCCCGGACCGTCTTTCCCCATCTCAACTCCTCCTTGATCCGCTCATGGATCAGGATGTTCGCATCCACTGCCATTCCAATCGAAAGGACGAGACCTGCAATCCCCGGAAGGGTGAGCGTGGCTCTGAAGATGGCGAGCGTTCCCATCACGAAGATAACATTGAGAATGAGTGCGATATCGGCCACCACCCCTGAAACCCGGTAGTAAAAGATCATAAAGAGCACCACCAGGGCCGCACTGATTAATGTGGAGATGATCCCCTGGCGGATCGAGTCCTGGCCGAGCGATGGCCCCACGCTTCTCTGCTCGAGGATCTTCACGGGCGCCGGCAAGGCGCCGGCCCTGAGAACGATCGCCAGGTCGCCAGCTTCCTTCATATCGAAACGGCCGGTGATCTGGGCTCTTCCACCGCCAATCCTCTCCTGAATGACCGGCGCGGAATAGACATTGTCATCCAGAATGATGGCCAATCGCTTCTTCACATTGGTTCCGGTGATTTGCTCGAAGAGCTTCCCCCCGATATCATCAAATTCCAGCGCCACATAGGGTTCATTGAACTGGGTATCGATGGCAACCCGGGCATCCTTTAACACCTCGCCCGTCATCAGGGTCTTCTCTCTCAGAAGAAAGGGAATCTTCTTCACCCCTCCGGTCTTCGGATCAACCTGCCTCTGATAGAGGATGACGCTCCCTTCCGGAGCATTGCCTTTCAACGCCTCATCGAGGTTGCCCTCCTCATCCACCAGCTTAAACTCCAACAGGGCAGTCTGTCCGATGAGATCGATGGCCCTCTGGGGGTCTTTGATCCCTGGAAGCTGGATCAATATGCGATCCGTCCCCTGAAGGGTGATCTCAGGCTCTGCCACACCAAACTGATCGATCCGGTTCCGGATGGTTTCCAATGCCTGATCAATGGCGCTCTTCCTGACCTGTTCGGCCTGCCGGCTGTCGAGGACAAGTACGATCTTCCATATCCCTTTATCAAGGGCGGTCGTGGAAAGCTCCTGCATCACAGCATAACGCTGGCTCAGGATCTTCTCCCATTTGTCCTTGTCGCCTGAAACCTCAAGAACAATCTGATTGCTCTTCTCTCTTTCTAATTTTCCGACGGGGATTCCCTTCTCCCGAAGGTCATCCTTCAGATTATTCTTAACCCTCTCCACATAACTCTCGACCGCTTTCTCCGCCTCCACTTCAAGGATGAGATGCATCCCACCCTGCAGATCGAGGCCGAGGTGAACCTTCTCCGTAGGAATGATTTTATAAAACCAGGCCGGCAACTCGGGAGTCAATGTGGGCAAAAAGAGGAGGACGGCAAAAAGAGTCACCGCCCCATAAATGATCAATCTCAACTTCAGGTTTCTCAGCATACGTATCAAACCCTCACAAAGAGATTTCTGAAAAAGTCAGGAAATCCCTATAAAATCTCTGTAATCATTTTTTAAAAAAGGATTTAGCGAATTACACTAATGATAACGAATTTCACGAATGGGGTCCTATTCGTGTCATTCGCTCTAATTCGTGCCATTCGTTTCTATTTTCTAAGCAATCAGAGAGCAAAAGGTAGTTTTCCAGAGCTCTCACAAAATGAAACCAAGGGTTTGAGAACCCTTGGATTTCAGAAACATAGCCTATCGTCAGGTATTTTTCAAGAGGAAAATGAAAAAAAGGCCCAGGTGAATCTCACCTGGGCCTTAAATCGTCCTACATCCGGTGACTACTTCATATCACTCCATTTCCCGTACTTTTCCCTCAAAATTCGGTGGAGGATCTTTCCGGTCGGGGTCATGGGCATCTCTTCATCCTTGATGAAATCGACGGACTTGGGAATTTTATACCCTGCGATCTTGCCTCTGCAGTGATCGATCAGTTCCTTATCCGTAACCGTCTTTCCCTGGTGGATGGTGACAATTGCCTTAATCGCCTCGCCCCATTTCGGGTCAGGAATACCAATCACTGCCACATATTTAACAGCAGGATGGGAACCCAACAAATTCTCCACCTCCGAAGGAAAAACATTTTCTCCGCCGGTAATGATCATATTCGCTTTTCGATCAACCAGGGTAAAATAGCCATCCTCATCCTGGCAGGCCATATCTCCTGCGGTGAACCATTCGCCCTGGAAAACCGATTTGGTCTTTTCAGGGTCTTTCCAGTACTCTTTAAAGACATGAGGGGTGCGCGAATAAAGCTCTCCCACCTCGCCTCTTTTGACTTCTTTTCCGCTCTCACCAAGAATCTTGATCCGGTCCGTGCCCCAGATCTCCCTTCCGATGGATCCGAGTTTCTTAAACTGCTCTTCGGGCCTGAGCAGAGTCACCAGCCCTGCCTCGGTTGAACCGTAAGCCTCCCAGAGCTCCGAATTTTTAAAATAGTCCATAATGGCCATCTTCGTGTCTTTTCGGGCCGGTGCGGAAGAAATAAGAAGCTGACGGATCGAACTGACATCAATGTTTTTCTTCACCTCATCGGGAAGTGAAAGCATCATAATATAATGGGTAGGAACGAGAGAGGTAAAAGTGATCTTCTCCTTTTCAATGGTCTTCAATAGGTCGACCGGGTCGAAACTGATCATATTGTAAACAAATACCCTTGCGCTGACATAAGTATAGGTGAAGGAATAGTAGATCGAATTGATATGGCACATGGGCATGACGAGCATCACACAATCATCCGGCCTCAAACCCATATTGATCCCGTTTAAGATATACTGGGACAGATTCCCCTCATGGGTTCTGACCACGCCTTTTGGTTTACCCGTTGTGCCGGAGGTATACATTATATTCCACATATCGTCCGCATCGACTTCCACGTCCGGCTCCTCCGGAGAGGCTTTCGCAAGAAGCGATTCATAGGATTGATATCCCTCGGGCGTCTGATTGTCTCCAAAATAGATATAATTCTCCGGCGGTATGTTGGGAAGCTTGCTTCGCATGGAATTGACTACCGGAACAAAATCCTTTGCTACGAAAAAGGCTTTGCAGTCGGAGTGTTTCACTACATATTCAATTTCAGGAGGCGCAAGCCGGAACATGACCGGAACAGTCACCTGCCCTCCCTTTGCAGAGCCTGCATAAAACTCCAGCCACTCCACACAGTTGTAAGCCAGGATGGCGAAGCGGTCTCCTTTCTTTACGCCCAATTTATTCAAGGCGTTGGCAAACCGGCAACTTCGATCATTCCACTCTTTAAACGTCATCTTCCGCACTTTATCAGCGGCCCCTGGCTTATCCGGATTTTGCTTGGCCATCATCTTAAGAACCGTTCCTGCGGTCATCCATTTGCTGATTGTCATAAAAATCCCTCCTTTTGATCCCCTGCATCCCGTAACAATCGGAAGCAGAGAGTTTTTAAAAGCTTGTGATATTTTTTACTTTCTTTACCATCATTGTATTTTTTTGTCAAGAACCAGTTTTTTCTTCTAATATTTCAATGAGTTAAATGTAAGCTGTAATTTCGGTTATCGGCCTTCGGTGTGAAGCTTTATCCGTTCGTGGTAAGTCCTTTTCTCGGACTTGCTCGGGAGATTCGGGAAAAACCCGTTCGTCCTGAGGCTCTCGAAGGATGAGCAGTGTTCGAAATGATTGAGATATTACATTGCGTGCGGTTTCTGGTTCGCCCGGTCTGCGATAACGGTGACAGAAGAGGTGAAGATGTGGAGGAGTTTGGAATGGGGAATGTAGACAAACCAGACAAGACAGGGAATGACATGTCCATACCAGAGAAAGTGAGGGTTGATCGTAATGTTCTTCAGGAAAAGCGATAAAAAATATCCGAAGAAAGAGATCCAGTTATTAGCGCTCGCGGGCGTGAAATCGGCCATATAAACCCGGCTGGCCGCAACTTCGGGATGGGCGATTCGATATCCCTCTATGAAGAAACCCGACGCTACCATATAGAGAATGAAGACCAGGGTCACAATATCCTCTTCTTCTGTTCTCAATTGATCCGGCCTGATGAAAAATCTCCGGATCATTGCCAGAATACAGCCGATCAGGATAAGAAAACTGAAGAATTCGAGAAAGAAGTCGAGAAAGGGGCGAATACTGCCTGTCTTAAAGACATGGGCAAAGGAAAATAAGGGAATGGAATGGCTCCATTCCACGAGATAGCCAGTTGTAAAACCCTTGATCATGTCAACGACAAATGTGGCGACAAAACCGACAACGAGCAGGGAATGGGTGAGCCATCGATAAAAGGATTCCCTGAAGAGCTTCTTATGAAAAATCACATCAGTGATGACGATTTTAAGATACCAGAGGGGCCTCTTCCAGAAACCCTGCCAGCCTCTGCCCAACAGGATGATCAACTTCCCCCACTGGGTCGTCTCCTCTGAGCCCTTCAAGGTGCCGCGAAGATAGAGGCTCACCCGGAACCACATTCCCCAGAAGAAGAGAATCATGGAAGGGATGAACATCGCATAAAAGATGAGGTGCTTATCCATATCGTTTTATTCTACTGCATATGTTTCAGAACAAACTCCGTGATATACATCACCTTTAGCGGAACCTTCATCCTTCTTGCAGTCGATTGGATGGTCCGGGTGCATTGCTGGCATGCGGAAATCACCATGTTTGTTCCGGTTGCCTCAATTTCTTTGATCTTCTCGCGGGCCAGAGAGATGGAAAGCTCGGGGTCCACCATTTCGAGCAGTCCGCCGCCTCCGCAGCATTTACTCTGTTCTCCATGGTGAGCCAGCTCCACCAGCTCCACCCCCGGGATCGATTGCAGTATTTTTCTCGGAGCGTCGTAGATGCCGCTCTGTCTCCCAAGGTCACAGGGATCATGGTAGGTGACCTTGATCCTCTCTTCTTGAAAGCGGATCTTTCCTTTCTGAATGAGATTTAAAACAAACTGCGTGGAATCAAAAAGATTCAAATCGGTATGATAATGCTCCTGCCAGGTATGGTAGCAGGAGGGACAGGAGAAGACAACCGTTCGAGCTCCCTTCGCCTTCACCCCCTCAATATTGTGACGGATGAAACCCTCAATCTCCCGTTTGAACCCTGCGCCGATGAGCGGAAACCCACAGCACCATTCCTCTCCTCCTAACAGGGTGAAATCAACCCAGCTCCGTTCCAGAATCTGTAAGAAACTCTGAGGGACCTTATGAGCCATGGGAAAATAGGCGGAGACACACCCGACAAAATAGACCACTTCCGCCTGGTCTTTCTGATACCGGTGGGGAGGAAGATTTTCAAATCTGTCCAGCCAATCTGTTCTTGAGCTATTAGAATCTCCTGATATGTTATATTTGGCCAGGACATTCTTCTTCATCACTCCAAGGTTTTTGGGATAATGGCCAAGCTCGACCAGCATTTCTTTAAACGCAAGCCAGAGGCTCCGTGAATCGATCGAGACCGGACACTGCACGCTGCATTCCCCGCAAAGGGTGCAGCGATAGGCCATCTCGGAAAATTTCTCCAATTCTGCCTCGTCTAACTTTTTTTTGCCGAAAACCCTCGCCCAGAGGCCGTATTGTCCCCGGAGAAATTTTTTCATTGCCTGGATCTTCCCTCTCGGGTTGATCGCTTCCTCCGTCCTTTGCGAATAAACCGGACAGAAACGCAGGCAGTCGCCGCAGCGGGTGCAGGCATCGATTTCGAGCAACTGTTTGGGGGATAATTTTGAAAGGTCCACGATGTTTGGGATGGCTCCGACAGGGTTTTGAGTTTTTAAGATCTCATCTGCCTAAGCCACATTCAACTGGAATCAATTTTTTATAACAAATAGGTCCCGGGTTGTCAACAAAGTTAAAAAGGTCTGACCAATTTACCGGCCATACCATAAACGATCTCTGAATAATAAAAAAGGGCGTCCAAATCGAACGCCCGATCATATTTCCATTGGTAATGCCTTTAAACTTTCAACTACCAGATGAACTTTTTTATTCCTTCGTCTTTTTCACCCGCTCGACTTCCGACTTAATGAAGTCTCCCAATGCATCCACCTTCATCAGGTTCTTGAGGTCTTCCTGAAGATTGGACGGACTCACCTTAAACATCCATCCTTTTTGATACGGGCTCTCATTGATCAGTTCGGGAGAATCCTCCAACTCCTCATTGGAGGACCCCACCTTTCCTGAAACG
Source organism: Deltaproteobacteria bacterium (assembly GCA_018333535.1). Taxonomy (GTDB): domain Bacteria; phylum Desulfobacterota; class BSN033; order BSN033; family UBA1163; genus RBG-16-49-23. The sequence continues at coordinate 11,070 of JAGXTA010000030.1, forward strand.
GGAGCATAGATCCTTCCGACCCACTTCCCGGATTCCAGTGAACCGCAGGGCTTTCCCTGCTCCACTACCTTGCCGATGGAGGGAAGTTCTACAAAGACGATATCGCCTGCCAATTTCTGGGCAAAGTCAGTCGTGCCCACAGTCACAACATCCCCTTCAACCTTCGCCCAGAAGTGCTCTTTGTGATAATAAAGATCATCAGGAAATTGGTAGCCTTCGATTTCCATCAAATTTCCTCCTTTCTTTTTCCAGGGGTTATACAATAAAATTTTCTTCTTAACAAGTCTTTTTTGATGGTCTCGTAAAAAATCTGAAAAGGAGATATTGTCGTTCCTGTACAAGTCCCGCTCTTACCGGGATATTTTGGATAGTTAGAATTCTCTGGATTCCCGTTCCTGCCGCAGGACGGGAATGACGACTTTTTACGATTCCATCTTTTTTTGGGTCTTAAAAGATTGGGTCTTAAAAGACTGTCTTAAAAGACTTGACCAAAAAGGATAAATCATATATATTAAACTCATTCAATTTAAGAAATTTTTCACATAGTCCCTTGCATTAACGGTTGCGATTTTCATAACATCTCATTAATATTAGACTTTTTTCTCTTTGACTTTTTTGCTTAAGTATTGCATTCTTAAAGTATGATTCATTCGAAAGACCTCGATCCCCATTTCAAGCTCCTGATCGCCAAAGAGCCCGGCGGTGAAAACATAAAAAAATGTTTCTCCTGTGGGACCTGTACGGCTGGATGCCCTGTCCGGGAGATTACAGACCGTTATAATCCGAGGAAAATTATCCGGATGGCCCTCCTCGGGATGAAGAAAGAGGTTCTCTCCAGCCAGTTCATCTGGTTATGCTCTTCCTGCTACACCTGTTACGAAAGATGTCCTCAAGATGTAAGAATCCCTGAGTTGATGAATGCCATAAAGAACATTGCCGTAAGAGAGGGTTACATCCCCTCGGCCATGAAAATCCAGATCGAGCTTCTCTCTGCGTTTGGCCGTCTCTTAGAGATTACCGAATTTGAAAATGACAAACGGAAAGAATTCGGCCTTCCCCTGATACAGGGCCGGACCGAAGAAGTGAAGAAGATTTTAAAAGAACTCGGGCTCCAGCATGAAGAAGAAAGAGGACCAGCCTAAAAACAATTCTTTTACCCTATTTCTCGGATGTACGGTTCCGGTCAGGGCCTTAAACTACGAGATTGCCTCAAGAAAGGTCGCCGAAGCCCTCGACATCCGCTTCAATGACATCCCGGACTTCAGTTGCTGCGGCTATCCTGTCAAATCGATCAGCCACCATGCCTATCTCCTGATGGCCGCAAGGAATTTAGCCCTGGCTGAAGCGAAAGGCCATCCAATCTGCACGCTCTGCAGTTCCTGTTGCGGCTCTCTTACGGAGGCCAACCACGAGCTTCAGGAGGATAAAAACCTCCGAAAACGAATCAACGAAGACCTCTACCGCTGGGTGGGAATGCGTTACGAAGGAGAGGTGCGGGTTCAGCACCTCACCCGAATTCTTCATCAAGAGATTGGAGTGAGAAAGATAAGCGAAAAAGTTCAGTCCGATCTCTCCTCCCTCCGGGTTGCGCCACATTATGGCTGCCACTATACTAAACCTTCGGCTATCTACGAAAAGTTGGAAGACCCGGAAAATCCAAAAAGCCTTGACGAATTGATCCGGGCAACCGGAGCCCAATCCCTCTCCTATGAGGATAAGCTCTCATGTTGCGGAGGCGGGGTGTTGGCGATTGATGAACAGGTCGCCCTTGGGATGGCGCAAAGGAAACTGGAACATATTCAGGCAAAAAAGGCGGACGCCATTGTGCTGATCTGCCCATTCTGCAGTGTGATGTATGAATCGAATCAGAAGAAGATCGAAAAGGTCTTTGAAAAGGAGTATAAGCTTCCGGTCCTCTACTATCCCCAGCTTCTCGGACTGGCCCTGGGAATTGAACCGGACGAATTAGGACTGAAAATGAATCGTATCAGGACAACAGACCTCGTCAAGAAAGTGGTGAGGAGACCGGCCTGAGATGAATCCTTCTTCCAAGAAGCCGATCGGGGCGGTGCTCGTCGTGGGCGGAGGAATCGGAGGAATCCAGACCTCCCTTGATCTTGCCGAGTCAGGGTTGAAAGTCTACCTCCTCGAAAAGAGCTTGAGCATCGGCGGGACCATGGCTCAGCTCGACAAGACCTTTCCCACCAACGATTGCTCCATGTGCATCATGTCTCCCAAGCTGGTGGACGCGGGCCGTCATCGGAACATCGAAATCCTCACGAATGCGAAAGTTGAAAGGGTTGAAGGAGAACCCGGAAATTTCAAAGTTTCAATTCATAAGAAGGCTCGCTATGTCACAATTGAAGACTGCAAGGCTTGCGGCGAATGTTCAAAGGTCTGCCCGGTTAAAATCCCCAATGATTATGAGCAGGGCCTCGTCACCCGCGCAGCCATCTATCAGCTCTTTGCCCAGGCCATGCCCAGCGCTTACGGCATTGAAAAAAAAGGAGACCCTCCCTGCCGGGCGGCCTGCCCTATCCATGTCAATGCGCAGGGCTATATCGCCCTGATCTCGGCAGGCAAGTTTGAAGAAGCCCTGGCCCTGGTGAGAATAAAAAATCCCTTTCCCGGAATCACCGGCCGCATCTGCACACATCCCTGCGAATCGGCCTGCAGAAGGAAAGAGATCGAACAGCCCATTGCCATCGATGGCCTGAAGCGATTCGTCTCGGATTTTGAGAAAGAGGACAAGACTGACCTCTCCGTTGTTCCTGAAAATGGAAAGAGAGTGGCGATCGTGGGTTCGGGCCCGGCAGGCCTTCTTGCGGCCTGGGACCTGAGAAAGATGGGCTATGGAGCGACCATCTTCGAAGCCCTTCCTGTTGCAGGAGGAATGCTGGCAGTAGGGATCCCCGAATACCGCCTTCCCCGTTCTGTGCTTCATAAAGAGATCGATTACCTGCGGCAGATGGGAGTCCAGATCAGGCTCAACACCCCTGTGGGCAAAGACCTCTCTCTTCAGGCCCTGAAGAATCAGGGTTACGATGCCATCTTCATTGCCACAGGCGCACACCTGAGCAGAAAACTTGGTCTCGAAGGAGAAGAGGCTTCCGGCATCCTCCATGCCGTTGACTTTCTCCGAAAAGTGGCTCTCAGCCAACCCCTGACATTGGGCGAGAAAGTAGTGGTCATCGGCGGAGGCAATGCGGCCATTGATGCAGCGAGAACAGCTTATCGGTTAGGGGCAAAAGAGGTGACCATTGCCTATCGACGGACCCGAAATGAGATGCCTGCCCAGGCAGAGGAGATCGAAGAGGCAGAACACGAAGGAATTAAAATTGAATATCTAACCGCACCGATTAAACTCCTCCTCGAAAATGGAAATATCCGCGGAGTTCAATGTCAACGGATGGCGCTCGGCGACCCTGATGAATCCGGCAGGCCCAGACCCATCCCCATCTCCGGGTCAGAATTCCTGATTGAAGCTGACACCCTTATCCCGGCTGTCAGCCAGGAATCTGACCTATCGTTTCTAAATGAGCATGACGGGATTCGAATCAATCGCTGGGGAAATATCGAAGCCGATCCGCTCACGCTTGAGACCTCTGTCCATAGCATCTTCGCCGGAGGGGATGCGGTGACCGGCCCCCAGACCTACATCGACGCCATGGCCGCAGGAAGAAAAGCGGCTATCTCCATTGACCGATGGCTGAGGGGAGAAGACCTGAGAACAGGCCGGGAAGAAGAAGGCGCTCAGAAGGAATACATTCTCGTTGATACGGAAGGCGTCGAATACCGTCCGAGAGCGCCCATGGTTTCCCTCCCCATCGAGCAGAGGAGGAGTTTCGATGAGGCCGGCCTCGGACTCAGGCAAGAGGATGTGATCGAAGAGGCAAAACGCTGTCTCCAGTGCGCGGGTTGCTCAGAGTGTCTTGAATGTGTCAAGGCCTGTGAGGCAAAAGCCATTGACCACCGGATGAAGGATGAGCAGGTCGAGATCGGGGTGGGCGCCATCATCCTCTCTCCCGGCTTTGATGAGTTTGACCCCTCGATCAAGAGCGAATACGGCTATAAAAGGTTCCCCAATGTCGTCTCGAGCATCGAATTCGAACGTTTTCTTTCCGCATCCGGGCCTTTCAGGGGAGAGGTTTGCAGGCCATCCGATGGAAAGCATCCCCAAAGGGTAGCCTGGATTCAGTGTGTGGGCTCAAGAGATCCTCACATCGGGAAAGGTTACTGTTCTTCGGTCTGCTGTATGTACGCCACCAAGGAAGCGGTCATTGCCAAAGAACATGGACCGGGGATGGAGGCAACCATCTTCTTTATGGATATGAGGGCCTACGGAAAGGATTTTGACAAATACATCGAGAGGGCAAAAAACGACTACGGCGTTCGATATATCCGATCCCGCATCTCTCATCTCAAAGAATCTCCGGACACAAATAATTTAATCATCCACTATGAGACCGAAGAGGGAGAGATGGTCTCCGAAGAGTTTGATCTCGTCGTCCTCTCGGTCGGCCTCGAACCGGTGAGAGAACATCGTGAGATAGCGGAAATTTTCGGCGTCGATCTTAATCCCTACGGGTTTATAAAGACCGATACCTTTCATCCCCTTCAGACGTCCAGATCCGGAATCTTTGTGAGCGGCGCTTTCTCGGGACCCAAAGATGTTCCGGAAACCGTGGCACAGGCATCCGCCGCTGCGGCAGAGGCTTCCTCCATTCTTTCTTCTGCCAGAGGCGAACTGGTCACTGAGGAAGAATATGTTCCCGAGAGGAATGTCGATTATGAGGGGCCCCGCATCGGAGCCTTCATCTGCCACTGCGGAATCAACATCGGAGGCGTGGTCAATGTTCCGTCCGTGGCTGAATATGCCCGAACCCTGCCCCATGTCGTCTATGTGGCGGAAAATATCTATACCTGTTCTCAGGACACGCAGGAAGCGATGAAGAAGGTCATCGATGAACACCGGTTGAACCGGATCGTTGTGGCCTCCTGCACGCCGAGAACCCATGAGCCCCTCTTCCAGGATACCATTCGTGAGGCAGGGCTCAACCGTTACCTCTTTGAGATGGCCAACATCCGGGATCAGTGCAGTTGGGTCCACATGCATCAACCCGCAGAGGCAACGGAAAAGGCAAAGGACCTGGTGAGAATGGCCATTGCCAAAGCCGCTCTCCTCGAACCCCTTCCCACTCAGATGGTTGAGATGAATCATAAGGCCCTGGTCATCGGCGGGGGGCTATCAGGAATGGCCGCGGCCCGGAAGATCTCAGAGGCTGGATTCGAAGTCTATCTCATTGAGAAAGAGTCCCGGTTGGGCGGCAAGGCGAGAAAGATTCACTACCTCCTCGATCGAGACGGCGTCCAATTCCATCTCGAGAAGATGATCAAGGAGGTGGAAAAAGACCCTCGCATTCACCTTCTCAAAGGGACGACCATTGAAAAGATCAATGGTTTCGTCGGGAATTTCAAAACGCAGGTCGTAAATGGCGATGGGAAAAAAGAGATTGACCATGGAGTGATTGTGGTGGCAACCGGCGCGGAGGAATACCGGCCACAGGAATTCCTCTACGGCCAGGACACCCGGGTTCTGACGCAGAAAGAACTCGAGGAGAAGGCCGCTCTTCAGCCCGGATCTTTAAAAGGCCTGAAGAATGTTGTCATGATCCAGTGCGTGGGATCAAGGAATGAAGAAAGGCCCTATTGCAGCAGGGTTTGTTGTTCCGATGCGATCAAGAATGCCTTAAAACTGAAATCGATCCATCCGGAGATCAATCTCTACATTCTCTATCGGGACATTCGAACCTACGGGTTCAAAGAGGACTACTACGAGAAGGCGAGGGAGATGGGAATTCTCTTCATTCGTTACGATCCTGAAAGAGAGCCCCGGGTCGAAAAGGGAGAAGAGGGCCTCCGGGTCATCATCCACGAGCCCATCCTTCATGACGATCTCCTCATCGAGACTGATCTTCTCATATTAAGCCCGGGCATGGTCGCTCCACGTGAGGAGAACGAGCGTCTTTCGAAGATGCTCAAGGTTCCACTAAATCCGGATGGCTTTTTCCTTGAAGCTCACATGAAACTGAGGCCTGTTGATTTCGCCACGGAGGGAATCTTTCTTGCCGGGCTGGCTCATAGCCCCAAATCGATCGATGAGAGCCTCTCCCAGGCCAATGCCGCTGTCTCCCGGGCGCTGACCCTGTTGACGAAGAAACAGCTTGAGACCGTTGGTACTGTCTCCGAGGTCAACGAAAAGACCTGCGCAGGGTGCGGCCTCTGCGAAAGCCTCTGCCCTTATCAGGCGATCGAAGTCGTGTTGAAGAGAACAACCGTCGGCGAAAAGCTGGTGGCTCAGGTCAACAAGGTTCTTTGTAAAGGGTGCGGTGTCTGCACCGCCTCCTGCCGTTCCGGTTCAATAGACCTGAAAGGCTTCAGCACAGAGGAGATTGTCTCACAGATTACTCAACTGGCGATGAGTTGAATTAATGGAAAATAGGAAATGAGAAATGGGAAGTGAAGAACACTGGGAACCCAAAATCTTAGCTTTTCTCTGCAACTGGTGTTCTTATGCCGGAGCAGACCTTGCTGGAACATCGAGGGTGCAGTATTCTCCCAATATCCGGGTCATCCGTGTCCCCTGCTCCGGAAGGATCAACCCCCTCTTCATCCTGAAAGCCCTTCAGGGCGGAGTGGATGGGGTTCTGGTTTCAGGCTGTCACCCGGGAGACTGTCACTATCTCTCTGGAAACTATGCCGGGAGAAGGAAGTCCGCCACCCTGAAGCGTTTCCTCGAATTCCTCGGCATTGAGCAGGGTCGCATTCAGTTCTCCTGGGTCTCGGCTGCCGAAGGGGTGAAGTTTTCCCAGGTCGTTGATGAAGTTACAAAGGATATTAGAAGATTGGGGCCGTTGAAGAAATTTAAAAAAAGTTCGGCGTTCGGAGTTCAGAGTTCGGAGTCTTAGACTTTTTACGATTCTACTCCGAACTACGAACTCATAACTCCGAACTTCCTTAAAAGCTATGGTCCAGCAACAACTCAGAGAAAAGGCAAAAGAACTCCTTTCCAACAAGACCGTGGATCTCATCATCGGCTTTGGTGAATGGACCCTGCCTCTCAGGACGACCCCTGTTTTCATCAGGACGCCTGAGGGAGCGAAAAGTCTGGTTTGGAACTCCTTTTGCGAGAACAATCTGACCGCCTACCTCCATAAATTCAGCCGTTTAAAAGTCGGCCTCGTTGTGAAAGGCTGTGATGCCCGCTCTGTGACCGCTTTAAGTCTTGAGAAGAGATTTCCGAATCACCCTCCTCTTCTCATCGGGATACCCTGCCAGAGGCTGGTGGATCGGAAAAAAGTGAAGAAAGCCGTAAAGGGAGAAATCCTTCAGGCCGTTGAGCAGGGAGACCTCCTCCTGGTCAAGGGAGAAAACTTTGAAGTCTCTCTCAAACGGGAAGACTTTCTCTATGCCTCCTGCCGGAGCTGCGCCCATCGAACGCCACATCAGGCTCATATCCTGATTGGAGATCCCGTGGAAGAAGTCTCTCTCGTCGATGCACATCCGGAGGTCAGCAAATTGGAGGGAATGTCTCCTGAAGAACGATGGAGCTTTTTTGAGAAGGAGACCAGTCGCTGTATCCGGTGCTACGCCTGCAGGGAAGCCTGCCCCATGTGTTACTGCGCGGAATGCTTTGTGGACAGCTCCCGTCCCAGGTGGATCGAAAAGAGTCTCTCCCCGTCAGATCTCGCATTCTATCATATCGTTAGGGCTTTCCATCAGACAGGAAGATGTTCGGGCTGCGGCGCCTGTGAGCGGGCCTGTCCCATGGATATTCGGCTTACCTTTCTGACACAGAAATTAAATCAGGAGGTCAAGGACCTCTATGGATTTGAAACGGGAATCCAACCGGAGGCCGCTCCTCCTCTTTCGACGTTCGATCCGGAGGACGAACAGGAATTTATCAAATGATGTTCAATCTGGATAAAAAAGATTTTGATCATTTTCTGAAAGATTTGCTGGAGACCCACGATCTCTTCGCCCCTGTTCAGCTGACCGAAGGGGTTTCTGTGTTTAAAAAGATTGATAACCCCGGGGAGGTCAGCCTGTCCCAGCTGGTTCCCCAGAAATCGGCGAAAGAGGTCTTCTTCCCCCAATCTGAAGTGATGTTCCGCTATCAGATAGCGGGAAATCAGGGGCCCACCGTCTCCGAGCAAAAGATCGAGAGAGAGAGGATCCTTCTGGGGGCCCGGCCCTGCGATATTGAGGCGATCTCCATCATTGAAAAGGTCTTTACTGGGGAAGACTATACCGATGTCTATTTTGCCGAAAAGAGAAAGAGGACGACCATCATTGGTCTGGGTTGTAATCATCCCCTCTCCACCTGCTTCTGTTCTTCAACAGGAGGGGGGCCTTTCAATAGGGCCGGATCCGATCTCTTCTTCACCGACCTTGGCGACGCCTACTTTGTTGAACTGCTCACTGAAAAGGGAATGGCTTTCCGCGTGAACAAATTCTTTAAGGAGGCCGATTCAGAAGATTTAGGCTTGATGAAAGAGATTGAAGATAAGGCTTCTCAAAAAGTTGACCGAACGGTCCCCGTGGAGGGAATAGAAAAAAGGCTGGACCTCATGGTTGAGAGTCCATTCTGGGACAGGGCTCACGAGAAATGCATCGGCTGTGGAGTTTGCACCTTTCTCTGCCCTACCTGCCACTGTTTCGACATAACCGATGAGGCCGTCAACCAAAAGGGACAGCGGGTCAGAAACTGGGATTCCTGCCTCTTCCCGATCTATTCGCTTGAAACCTCCGGCCATAATCCCCGTCCCACGGGCAGGGAACGAACCCGGCAGAGATTAATGCACAAGTTTAACTATTATCCAAAGAACTTTGGCAGGGTCGCCTGTGTGGGTTGCGGACGATGCATTCTTTATTGTCCGGTTCAATTTGACATCCGTGAGGCGCTCGTTTACGCCTCTGCAAAGAGGGGAAAAGGACGGAAAGGAAAGTTCAAATAGCAGATCCATGAAGAACCCATACCTTCCCATTCCAATGATTTTGAAAAAAGCCGAGATCGAGACGAGCGACCGATTGCTTCGGACCCTCGAATTGGGCTTTAAAAATAAGGAGGATGAAGAATCTTTCAGGTTCATTCCAGGGCAATTCTGTGAGCTTTCCATCCTGGGGAAAGGGGAAGCCCCCTTCGGAATCGCGTCCTCTCCCATCGAAAAAACCGCTTTGAAATTTACGATCAATAAAGCCGGTGTCGTTACGACAGCGCTTCATCAAATCGAGGCAGGCTCCGAGATCGGAATCCGCGGTCCCCTTGGCAATGGATACCCGATCGACTTTTTTGAAGGAAAGAACCTTCTGGTAATCGGCGGCGGATTTGCCTTCACCACCCTCCGGTCGCTGGTCGCCTATTATCTCCATCCGGAGAACCGGACAAAGGTGAAGCAGATCACGGTCGTCTATGGGGCGAGGATGCCGGGCCTCCTGCTCTATAAGGATGAACTCCTTGAATGGGAGAAGAGAGATGATATAAAATTGGTGACGACAGTGGATTGGGGAGACAAAGACTGGAAGGGAAAGGTAGGGCTCGTTCCCAATGTCCTCGAAGAGATTGCCCCCTCTTCGGAAAACACCTGCGCCGTGATCTGCGGCCCGCCCATCATGATCAAATTCACCTTTCCCAAACTGGTTGCCCTCCGCTTTCCCAATGAGCGGATCTTCACCTCATTGGAGAAGCGGATGAAATGCGGAATTGGAAAGTGCGGCCGCTGCAACATCGGTCATCTCTATGTTTGCAAGGACGGCCCTGTCTTCAGTTATGCGCAGTTAGAAAAATTACCAAAGGACTATTGATCACGGAATATCGGAAGAGTGGAAAAATGGAAGGGTGGGCAACCCATTATTCCAACATTCCATTATTGATGGTCTCGTAAAAAGTCTCTTTAGGCCAGGTTTTGTCATTCCGGCGAAAGCCGGAATCCAGTGTTTTCAATTGGTTAGGTATTGCCTGGACTCCGGTTTTCACCGGAGTGACGACTTTTTACGAATTCATCATTATTCCAGAGGTGCAAAAAAAGGGTGTAGAAACACTAATACATTTTCTAAGGAGAGAGACAATGGATTATATTAAAGATTTGACCCAAATCGTAGGTGAAAAAAATGTCAAGACCGATGAAATCGAGAGACTTTGTTACTCCAGGGATCTCTCGGTCCACGAGGCCGTTCCGGATGTCATTGCCTTCGCCAAGACGACAGAAGAAGTTTCAAAAATTATGTCTTTGGCTCAACTTGGAAAAATTCCTGTGACCCCCAGAGGATCGGGGACAAGCGCTGTGGGGAGTGCCTTGGCAGCCAAAGGAGGCATTTTACTCGACCTGAGCAGGATGAATCGCATTCTCGAGATCGACAAGGAGAACGGATATGTGGTGGTTGAACCTGGCGTCATATGCAACCAGCTCAATACGGCCATTGCCCCCACCCATTTTTTCCCCCCTGACCCTGGAAGTGCGAACCTCGCCTCCCTGGGAGGAATGGTCTCAACCAATGCCAGCGGAAATCGAGCGTTGAAGTATGGAACAACGAAAAACTATGTCTTGGGGCTGGAAGTGGTGTTGTCCGACGGTCGAATCATTAATACAGGGTCGGTCTTGGGCAAGACTTCGTCCGGATATGATCTAACCCAGCTCTTCACCCAGGCCGAGGGGACGCTGGGGGTGATCACCCGGATCATTCTAAGAATTCTCCCCGTCCCGGAATATATTGCCTTTGCAGAAGCCCGATTTCCCTCTACCCTGGATGCTGGAAAGGCGGTTCGGGAGATCTTGACCTCGGGGATTGCCCTCTCTTCCTGTGAGATTTTGGATAAAGTGACGATTGATGTGGTGAATAAAGCAATGGGCCTCAATATTCCCGATCATGTGGGATGTCTTCTTTTTATCGAAATTGACGGAAATAAAAAAGCAGTTCAGGAAAACATAGAAAAAATTAATAAAATTTGTGAGGCCAATAATGGAATTGAAAATAAATGGGAGGATGATCCTGCGAAACGTCTTAAGATGTGGGCTGCTCGCCAAGGAGTGGTTGCCTCTCTGTCGAAGGTCAAGAGAGGATCGAGGATGCAATCGATTATGGATGACCCGGGAATACCGATCACTAAAATCCCGGAAGCCATTATGGAAATCAACAAAATCTCGCAGAAGCACCGTCTCCCCATCAATACCTTTGGCCACATCGGGGATGGGAACATTCACCCCATCATCATCTCGGATCCCAGAAACAAGGAGCAATGGAATACCATCAAAGAAGTAGCCAAAGACTTAATAGACCTCACGATCCGGCTTCGGGGGACGCTCACCGCAGAGCATGGAACAGGAATGGCGAAATCGCCTTATATCAAGAAGGAGCTTGGGGAAACTCTCGAAGTCATGAAGGAAATCAAAAAAGCCCTTGACCCCAACAATATACTCAATCCTGGAAAGATGGGATTCGATGACTCCATTAAAGACATTTATGAAAATTTTGCCTTTCTTCCCCTTATGGAAAGGGCTGGTGAGATTCAAACCTTTGGTGAAGCGCTGGATAATGAGATCATGGCCTGTATCATGTGCGGATTCTGTCGAGCCGGTTGTCCCACATATACGGAGACTTCCCTCGAATCCATCAATGCGCGTGGAAGAGTGATATTGGCCTATCACCTGCTTACCGGGAGACTGAAGCCCTCAAAAGAGCTGGCGGAAAGATTTTACAAGTGCACCACCTGCTTGAACTGTAATGCCGTCTGCCCCGCAGGAGTCAAGGTTCCCGATATTATCCAGGCGGCCCGACTGAGATTGGTGGAGGCAGGATATCTTCCGCCCATCCACCGAACGCTCATGGAATCCATTGAAGAAAAAGGAAATCCTTTCGGGGAAGCAAGAGAAAAAAGGCGAGATATCTATCCCACGGAGTTCAAGCCTAAAGAAAAAGCCACCACCCTTATTTTTTTCGGGTGCGTGGCTTCCTATCAAGATATCAATGTCATTCCAAGCACCTTGAAGATAATGGACAAGGCGAAGATCGACTACACGACGTTGGGGACGGAGGAGCATTGCTGTGGATATATCTCTTATCTGGTGGGGGATCAAAAAGAATTCGAAAAATGTATCAAGAATAATAAACATCAATTCGAGCGGATGGGTTTCAAAGAAATGGTGACCACATGCGCAGGATGCTATCGAACCTTTAAAGACCTCTACCCAAAACACGATGGGTCTCTCGGCATTCCGGTTTACCATACGGTAGAATATTTGGGAAAACTCATCACAGACGGCAAGCTCATTTTCAAGAATGGGGCCAAAATGAAAGTAGCTTATCACGATCCATGTGACATTGGGCGGCATATGGATATCTATGATCCACCCCGAAATGTGATCCGGGCGATCCCGTCGGTAGAATTGATTGAATTTCCTCAGAGCAGGAATCTTGCCAAATGCTGTGGCGGGGGCGGGGGAATGAAGGCCTTCGATACCGACATGAGTTTAGAAATATCTTACAAGCGCGTTCAGCAGGTCTCCGGTATCGGAGTTGACCTCATTGTCTCTGCGTGCCCCTCCTGTAAGTCAAACTTACAAGTCGCCGCCGCAAGGCTCCGAAAGGAGAAAAAGGGCAAGATCAAGGTAATGGACATCACGGAATTGGTGGCTGAAGCCCTGGCCTAATCGCATGAAACAGGTTGAGGTTCAGGTTGAGGTTGAGTTTAAAGACTTAACCTTAGCCTCAGCCTTAACCTTTTAGGGTAACAGGTACTCCTCCCAGATCTCTTCCATCCGGTCGACCATTTCTCTGAATTCGTAGAGGAAGGTAATCTCGTCAAGGTATTCTTCAAGGGAACGGGCGGTGGAGGTCTCAACAAATCTCCGGCAGGTTTTTCTCAGGGCCGGACGAAGCTGATCGCATCCGAACGCCTTGGTGAGTTTTTCATCAAGAGGCAGGTTGGAATAGGGTGTCTCCGACCGGTCATAAAATCTCCCATGGATACAGCGAAGGCATCTATTCTTTCTTAACTGAATCGCCCGATCGATCTCCTCATCTACTGCCTGTTGAATCGTCTTTTTGAGGAGGGAGACCCTCTCTTTATGACTCATGGTCCTTGTCAACAGGACGATCTCCCTCTTCGTTTCCTCAATCGACCGGGAAATCCCGCCTTTTATAACCTCCGGAGTAAGGACCCGCTCCATCCGGATCAATCTGACCTCCTGGAGCAGCAGTGCTTTGACCCCATATCTAAGAACCTTCCTCGATTCCTTATCCAATGGCATAGAAGTCTATTACCAAAAAAAAGATTTCTTGGCAATACTTAAAAACACTCTTCTTTTTGGAAATTGCCATAATTTCTGGTTTTTGGTATATTAGGGCAACGTCACAGAGGGGTGATTCACGTTATTTATGAAAAGCTTTTTTAACATCGCTGAAGATAGGGCCATTTTAGAACACTTGTCTTGTATAAGGGGGAAGGGACGTCCATAAAAATATAAAATTCCTATTCCCCCGGCAAAACCTTCCTCTAACTCAAACAGCGTGATATCGAGAGTCTCGTATAGGACTGATCTCTCGCAGACGGAGGATAAATCATTCTCTTAACGTGGGGAGGGAGAGGAGGTAGATCGTTACGCCTATAGCGATCACAATCAAAATGATTCTAACGATGAGGGGATGGACGACAAAAATAACCGACGAGAAAATGGTCAACCATATGAGGGAAATGGATAAGGCTTTTGCTTTTACTGGAATCCCCTTCCCTTCTTGATATGTTCTGATATATTTTCCAAACCACCGGTGATTCAGAAGCCAGCGGTAAAACCTTTCTGAACTCCGGGCATAGCAGGCCGCGGCCAGCAGGAGAAAGGGAGTGGTAGGCAAAATGGGCAAAAATATTCCAACAATCCCCAGCCCAACAAAAAGTGTTCCGGCGACAATCAACACCTTCCTGATCAGGCTATTTCTATGAACCCTGTTGGATCCCCGGTTCCTTTGCACTTCGATCAACCCCCTCCTGAGAAAAATCTAATAAATATTTATGAAAAAGGCAATGCCTGCCCTGTCTGTCATACACTAATACAAACGCAGAATATAATTTGACATGTAGGGCAAGGCTTTAGCCTTGCCTAAAGCAACCCTGAAGGGTTGCCCTACAAAATATTTAATGCGTTTGTATTAATTGAAAAAGACTGAAGAAGAGTTTAGAATGATGGGTAATGCATCTTCCAACCGCCATCCTTGAAAGAAAAAGGATTCAGAGAGTCATCTTCTCCATCCGGTCTTCCTCTCGTCAGAACATCTATCCCCTGATGGAGAGGGTCTATGAGATGGGAGGCTGGTGTTTTGATCTTCCGACGACCAAACATCTCGAATCTTTTAAAACACTGAGGGAGTCAACAGGAAATGAGGGCTTAACGGGGTTTGGCCATCTTGAAGCGGAGTCTGGCGTCTCTCTCACGGGAAAACCTCTTCATCAGTTCGAATCGAAAGTGGTCTCAACGATCATAAGAAGTGTCATCCCCCCGGATTCAGTCTGGAAACTTTTTCCTTCCCGCCCTTACGGTGAAGTATTGACACAGAAAGAGATTGACCGGATGACGTTTGACCCATCTCGCTTTGACCAGGCCCTCTCCCCTTTTCAACTTAAGGAAACTCCATTTCTCCTGATCGGGGGGAAGTATGGCGACTGGCTATTGGGTCTGGGGAGAGGTGATCTTTTAAAGGAGATGGTATCGGAGGCAAGAAAGAAAGGATTCATCCCCATCTTCTCCGGCCAGTGGGCCACCTTTGTCCTGCCAAAGGCAAAACCCCTCGATGTGGCGGGGTATGCCATTCCTGTCAATAAGAAAAAGAGTCTGTTCGATCTGGAGCAGGCATGCAAAATGATCAAAAAATTTGATAAGCCCATCATCAGCCTCGACCCATTATCAGAGGGAGACCTTTTAGAGAAAGCGGAGGAGGCTTTCTCATTTCTTTTTGATGAGTTGAAAATACATTCCGCGATTGCAGAAATTAACTCGGAAGATGAAGTCAAGAGCCTCTTCAGGGGGATGGAAAAAGTTCCCTCCCTCATCCCGTTCCGAAAAACATGATGGTTCCCGCTGTCAGAGGGATGGTGAGGTTATCGTCCAGAGGAATGGGAAGCGCCTCAATTAACGCTGCCCCTAATGCGGCAAAACTTCCTGATAGCCGGTCCAGGCCGGGATAGATCCAGACGATGAGAAGGGATGATAAGAAGAAGGCCATCGTCCCTTCAAGCGTCTTCCTGAAGATCGGAACCCTTCCAAAACCCTTCCCTATAAGAGCTGCCGCCGTATCCGAGACAATGAGGATCAGCAAACTTGCAATGGCAATCGGCTTGGGAAAGAGTAGGATCGTCAGAATCGAAGCAAAGAGGAAATAGGTCGAACCCATCAGGGTCGGCGCCTCTTTTTCCCGGAGCACCCTTCCGAAAAAATGCTTCCGGAATAAGGAGGCCAATCCCGGGTGAAAATGGCGAAGAAGATCGACCACAAGATACAACAAAAAGAAAGGGATGAGAAAAGTTAGAATGGCTGTATCAGAGGTAAGGCCATAGCCAATGGGAATGACCAGCGTAGCCAGATGAACCGTCTTTCTCTTAATTTCAATGCCGGTAATCATTTCCCTCGTCTTTCATGTTTTACTGATCACTGCCTTCTGCCCTTTCTCGTCCTTCGTCCATCGTCTCTCTTCCCTCGTCTATCATCTATCGTCTATCGTCTCGCAGGCTAACGGCTATTAGTTCGGTTTATAAAATTTCCTCTCCGAACTCCCTGCCCGTCCGGCAGGCGGGCGAACTCCCGACTCCGAACAGATTTGTTTAAGCTTCTCCATCTCCTCATCGGTAAGAGAACGCAACTGGCCGACGGCAAGGTTTCCCAGCCTGACCGGTCCGAACCCCACCCGTTTTAACTTGAGAACGGGATGACCAATGGCTGAAAACATCCTCTTCACCAGATGGTTTCTTCCCTCTGTGACAACGGCTTCCACCCAGCTATGCTTCTCCATCTGACGGAGGATATGGGTAGAGACAACTCTCGCTTCTCCATCCTCGAGCATCACTCCCCTCTTCAAACGCATCAACTCCTTCTTTTCAGGAACTCCTTCCACTTTGGCCCAGTATGTCCTGGGGATGGAAAACTTCGGATGGGAGAGATGATAGGCAAGATCGCCGTCATTGGTCAGAAGGAGAAGTCCCTCCGCATCGAAATCGAGGCGCCCTAACGGATAGACCCTCCATCTTATCCCTTTGAGGAGGTCCATCACCGTGGGCCTTCCTGCTGGGTCTTTCACTGTGGAGAGATAACCTTTCGGTTTATTCAAAAGGAGTGTGACCTTGGGCTCAGGCCGGAATAACCTTTTCCCATCCACCTTGATATGATCTTTCAGGGGATCGGCTTTGAAACCGAGTTGATCGGCCACCTTGCCGTTGACCCATACTCTTCCTTCAAGCATCATCCTCTCTGCTTCCCGTCTTGAGGCGATCCCAGCCCTGGCTAATATTTTCTGAATACGTTCCATATTAATTTTCTCATCCCTTGGCAGGAGACTGGGGCATAATCCCTTTTTGTCACTCTGAATTTATTGATTCACATACGTTCATCACTTCGTGTCAGGATCTCGTAATTGGTTGAATTATGAGCAGTCTCACAATAATGACGACATTGATTTGTAAAATCCCTCCCCACCTCCCTTTTCCAAAGGGAGGGATTACCCCTCTTTGGCAAAGAGGGGCGAGGGGAGATTCCCCGATGTCTGTGTCAATTCAATTTTGAGACCCTTAATAATTAGATCCTGAACCAAGTTCAGGATGACATTTTTATCAATTCCCCTATTCTGACACAGTCTCCGGAGGAGGCTCGATCTCCTTAAGAGTGGGAAGATCGGAGAGGGTGTTGAGGTTGAAGAGTTCAAGAAAGGTTTTGGTGGTCCCATAGATGAGAGGCCGTCCCGGAATTTCTTTCCTGCCCACGACCCGGATCAGTCCCTTCTCCAGCAGTGAGCGGATCACCCATCCCGAATCCACGCCTCGAATCATCTCAATCGTCGGCCGAATCACGGGCTGCCGATAGGCAATGATGGCCAGCGTCTCGAGTGCGGATTGGCTTAACTTCACCGGCTTCGCTTTCTTCAACCGGTTGACCCATTGGGCCCATTGAGGTTTTGTCCGAAACTGGTATCCTCCTGCCACTTCCACCAGCTCTAACCCTCTGCACCCCTCCTCACAACCCTTCCTGAGCTGCTCAAGCCCATTTAAAATGGCTGTCTCATCCCATTCGGGAAGGACCTCTGTCAGGGTATCGAGTTTGACCGGAGACTCAGAGACAAATACAATGCTCTCGATTATTGGTTTAATATCAATTTCATTCATTTCCTTATCCTATTTCTGTTCGTATAGTTCTACCCTCTCACCCGTGGTAATCGAGGAGATGGCGTGTTTGTAAATCAATTCATCCCCCTTGCTTCGAAGGATGAGGCAGAAGTTGTCAAAACTTTGGACGACCCCTTCAAGCTTACGGCCGGTGGTCAGCTCTACGACAACATGGCTCCGATCCCTCCGAATCCGGTTAAGAAACTGATCCTGAACATTGATCTGATTCTTCATCATCGCCATTTACCCTCCCTCCCAAAGGATTTCTGAAAAGAAATCTGTTTAATCTTTTTTAAAATCTGTGTAATCAAGAGAGTCCAGGCATTTTTCTCAGGGCTCTCTCAAAAAAGACCTGACCTCCGAAAATATCTTCTCCCGGTCAGCAGATTCGTCGTGCCAGCAAACCTCTCCGTCCGCCTTAAACCATGTCCATTGACGCTTGGCATAATGGCGGGTCTCTCTCTTCATCTGCCGCACCGCTTCATCCCATCCGAAATCATTCGAAAGGAATTGTGCCATCTGTTTATAACCCAGACTCTGCATCGGCTTCAATCCCGGGCCATAGCCCATCTGGAGCAATCCTTCCACTTCCTTAAGAAATCCTCTCTTGATCATCCGGTCCACTCTCTCTTCAATCCGGCGGTAAAGCTTGTCGCGATCCATTCCCAGGCCAATCTTAAAAGTGAGATAGGGCCGATCGCCAAAGCGATGCTGATCCCTGAAGAAGGAGATCGGAATACCGGTGGATTCAAAAACCTCCAACGCCCTGATCGTTCGGAAAAGGTCGTTGGAATGGATTCGGGACGCCGCTTCCGGGTCTACCCCTTTCAATCTCTGATGAAGGGATTCCCTCCCCTTCTGCTCTGCCTCCTGCTTCAATTTTTCACGAACCAGGGGATGGATCTTGGGACTGGTGAAAAGCCCCTGCGTAAGGGCTTTGATATAGAGACCGGTTCCTCCCACGACAAAGATCGGCGTCCCTTTTTGATGTAAGGAATCAATAATCCTTCTTCCAAGTGTCCGATAGAGGTCTGCATGAAAGGGCTGATCTGGAGTGACCAGGTCAATCAGATGGTGCTTGATCCTCTGCCGCTCCTCTGGCGTCGGTTTGGCAGTGCCGATATCCATATAACGATAGACCTGCATCGAATCGGCATTGAGGACTTCACCCCCAAACGCTTCCGCCAGTTCGATGGCCAGGCCTGACTTTCCTGCTCCGGTTGGCCCGAGCAGAATGACCAACTGGGGTTTCACCCTTTCTATGACTTCGGCCATACGGAGTGCATTTTAATGAATTCACCGATAGACTGCAAGCGTAAAGTCACTCCTTTAAAATTCTCTTGAAATCTGAATCCAGTTTGATTAAATTGAGTTGGTAATTTTACTACAAAGGGACACTATTTCTAACGGGGTGAAGATTTCATAAACCTCAGGAGCCAAAAATGTCCTCATCATTCTTTGCCAACCCACGAACCAACCCCGAATTGAGAAGCCTCTATGAAATATCCCTGCTTTCACCCCAGCCCCAGCTCCAAGAGTATTTTCTTGGAGTAATAACCACGCTCTCACATTTTTTTCCTGTCGATTATGCCGCCCTTATCCTTAGCGACGCCAAGAAGGACTCTCTTCATATGGAAGCCCTTTATGGAATCGAAATGGAAAACCACCCCCATCATGGTCAAAGTGGAAAAGGGATCATTGGCGAGGCCCTTCAATCCCGGTTACCGATGACCATTCAGAATATCAGCCAGGAACCTTTTTATGAAGGAGCCATCAAGAATCCGAAACAGATGGATAAAATCCGGCCGCCGTTGCTCTGCATCCCTCTCATGGTCGAGAGTGAACCCATCGGCGTCATGAACATCAACCCTCTTTATGGATCCAGGAGTGACTTCACCGAAGACTTTCATTTCCTTTCTATTCTTTCGGCAATTCTCTCCCCAACGATCAAAAATTATCACCTGAAGAAAGAGGAGCATCACGCGGGATCGAGAAAATCTAAATTGAAAACTTCGTTATTGGAAGAGATACTTGAAGAAAGACTGACAGAGGTCTTAAACAGGATCGATCCCTATGTGGAGTCGAAAAGCAGGACCGGCCTTCTTGACGATATTATTTCGCTTGTGGAAAAAATCCTGATCAAATCGGCAATGGAAAAAGTAGGCCATGTTCAGACCTCCGCCGCTCAGCTTCTGGGAATCAATCGCAACACCCTCCGCACGAAGCTGAAAGATTTAAAAATAAAATCCCGCTGAATATTTCTCCCCTTCCCTCTTTCCTCCCCCCATGGAGGCCGTGTCGTAAGACCATCCATGGTTCGACAGGCTCACCATGAATGGACTACAGCACATCAATAACAATTACTTAACCGTTCGCCCTGAGGCTCTCGAAGGGTGAACGGCAAAATGCAATACAGTCTTAAGGGGAAGGTAGAAATCAGATGCCTCTTGCAATAAATCCTACGGGAAGTCACAATGCACTCTATGAGAAACCCGGCGGAAAATGTTGAAGAGATAAAAACCCTCTGCCGCCAGTGGGGTGGTTCCCTCTTTGGGGTTGCCGATCTTAGTCTTGTAAAAAAAGAAGACATCCTTCTTCCCTCCAGCGCCATCGACCACCTCCCTTTTGCCGTCTCTGTAGGGTATCATCTCTCCGATTCTATTCTCGAAGGAATTGAAGACGCTCCCACGCCTCATTACTTTCATCACTATCAGAGGGTCAACATCCTCCTCGATACGATCAGCCTCAACGTTTCTTCAGCCATTCAGGAAAAAGGATACCGGGCCATGCCCATTGCAGCCTCACAGATCGTGGACTGGAAAAGCCAGAAAGGCCATCTCTCACACAAACATATCGCCCTTGCGGCCGGGTTGGGGTGGATCGGCAGGAATAATCTCCTCGTCAATGAAAAGTTTGGTTCCAGGATTCGCCTCGTCACCGTTCTTACTGACCTTCCTCTGGAGATCGATTCTCCATCTGCAAAAGACTGTGGTTCCTGCCGGGCCTGTATAAAAGTCTGCCCAGCGGAAGCCATTAAAGAGAGACCGGAAGATTTCGATCATCTCCGATGCTATGAACAACTGAAGGTCTTTTCCAAAGCTCTCCATTTCAGCCATCATATCTGTGGCATCTGTGTCAAAGCGTGTAAAGGCCCTAAATAGCATAGAGCATGGATCATAGCGAATAACCAAAACCAATGATCAGACCTTTTTAGTTATTGGTGATTGGTATTACCTTGAAAATAACTTCTTTAAATCCCTCCCAACCTCCCTTTGCCAAAGGGAGGAGTAATTATCCCCCTTTGTAAAACTGATCCTTACCCATAACCTGGGTTGCTGGACACAAGGGGGAAAGAAGAGGGATGGGAGATAGGTGTTGTGGTCAACAGTTTCCACATCGACGACAGATCGTCAAGTCGTTGTAGCCCCAACCAGAGGCTCTTGGTTCCGGGTTCACCATCCCGTTTGCGGCCAAGAAAGCCTCCAAGAGTGGCGACCATCCGCATCGCTTCTCGAAGTGTCGGTGGATGGTCTGGGGG
>JAGXTA010000031.1 GCA_018333535.1 Deltaproteobacteria bacterium
TATGATGACAAACTGGATGAACTTCTTCGATTAAAAGATTCCATTGGTTTGGAGAAGGTCATCTCTCCCAATGGAGACCTATCGTTACCTCGAATGATTGAAACCGGCTCTCCACATTTTAAGGCCATCGAACGCGACCGGGTTGATACGGCAGCCATTCTTTACACCGGAGGAACAACCGGTACCCCCAAGGGTGCCATGCTCACCCATGAAGGAATCAACTTTTCCAGTTTCAGCATCGCTCATTTTGAACGATCCACCGAGAATGATCGGGCATTGTGTTTTATGCCATTCAATCATGTCTTTGGCCAGATCCATATTATGAACGTCACGATTCTGACCGGAGGATGCCTGGAGATTCTGTCCTCCTTCGATTTGGGAAAAACGCTTGAGCTGATGGCCGCCGGTCGGATCACAAAATTTTTTGCCGTGCCCACTCTATATGTGCGTTTACTTGGCTTAAACGATCTGAGCGAAAAGTTGGGGAAGCTCCGCTACTGTTTTTCAGCCGCCGCATCAATGCCCAGAGAGATTGTTAAGCAATGGAAAGAACAGACAGGGATTACGATCTCCGAATCTTATGGAATGACAGAAGGAATGCCCGTCACTTATAACCATTACTATCCTGATAGACATATGGTGGGCTCGGTAGGACAACCGATTCACGGGGTGGAAGTCCAGATCAGAGACACCTCAGGCAATTTATCGGAGCAAGGCCACGAAGGCGAGATCTGTTTCCGGGGGCCGATTGTGATGAAAGGTTACTTCAACAACCCAGAAGCGAATCTTTCCGCATTCTGGGAAGGTGGATGGCTCAGATCCGGAGACATCGGCCTCTTCGATTCTGACGGCTACCTTTATATTGTGGACCGTCTCAAGGACATGATCATTACCGGAGGCGAGAATGTTTATCCCCGGGAAGTGGAAGAGGTGCTCTACATTCGGCCTGAAATCCAGGAGTGCGCTGTTGTGGGACTTCCAAACAAGGAATGGGGGGAGCGGGTGACAGCCTTTATCGTTCCCAAACCAGGGCAGACCGTTTCGACGGAGGAACTGAAACTCTTCCTGAAATCCCGCCTCTCTCCCTTCAAGGTTCCCAAGGAGTACATCATACTGAATGAGATGCCAAAGAGCCCTACCGGAAAGATTCTGAAGAGGGAATTGAGAAAACGGTTTCTTGAGAAGAGACCCTGGTGATGGCCTGTCAACCTTGTCTGGGGAAAAATCTTTTTTTAGGAAGGGGTGTAATATATTAAGGGGAGCATAATATTGTTTGCATCTAAAAAACAAATACATAGGGCAGGCCTTTAAGCCTGCCCTATGTAATGTAAACAATTTTATGCTCCCAGTAATAAAACGTACATTCCCCTTTGGCCCACTGTTAAACCAACAGGTTATATCCTCCTATTCGGTTTTTTTCTGCAGCATCGATCTGTTGTCAATTTGGTTTACCTGTTGTACAGTTCTAAAGGTGTTTTTCAAGGCAATGGGGGAAAGATAGAAGAGGAGGAACAGGGATGAAAGGAATTAAATCGAGAAAGATAAGACTTGTCGTAAACGGCCACATTCATGAGCTTGAAGTGGGGGGCAGGCCCGGTCAGATCAAACCCTCCCATACGCTTGCCCATACGCTCAGGGAGACCCTTGGCCTGACCGGCACAAAGGTTTCCTGCGATCACGGCGCATGCGGATGTTGTACGGTGCTGATGGATAACCAGGCCGTGCTTTCCTGCATGACGCTCACCGTTGAGTGTGATGGAAAGAAGATCACAACGATCGAAGGTTTGAAAGATCCAAAAACAGAAGGCCTCGATCCTCTTCAGCAGGCATTTATCGACCATACCGCTTTTCAGTGCGGGTTTTGTACGCCAGGCATCCTCATGAGCGCAAAGGCGCTTCTTTACGAGAATCCTCTTCCCACCGAGGAGGATGTGAAAGAAGCTCTCTCGGGTAACTTCTGCAGGTGTATCAGCCACTACCAGGTGGTAAGGGCCGTGATGTCAGCGTCCGAAGAGGTGAGGTGAGGAAAATGGCGAACACATACCGATATATAGGCAAGGCAACGCCCCGAAAAGATGCGGCGGATATTGTCACGGGCGGATCAAGATTTCTTAACGACATTAAAATGCCGAACATGCTCTACGGAAAGGTGCTGAGAAGTCCTCACGCCCATGCCCTTATTAAAAGGATTGATAAAAGCAAGGCTGAGAAGCTTGAAGGGGTTGAAGCCGTTCTGACCTGGGAAGACGTCCCCGATTGGAGAGGAGGAACGCCCCGCTGTACCCGAATCCTCGACCGTAAGGTCCGGTATGTGGGTGATGCCGTAGCCCTCATTGCTGCCACGAACGAAGAGATAGCCAGAAGGGCCATCGGTCTGATCGACGTGGAATACGAGGTCCTGCCCGCTGTTTTTGAGATGGAAGAGGCATTGAAGCCAGACGCTCCCCAATTGTATGACGAGTTTCACGGGAATGTGGTCACACCGGGTGTCCCTTTTTTCGGACCCAAAAGCCTGCAGGAAGTGGTTATGGGCGACGTAGAAAAGGGATTCCAGGAGGCTGATGTCATCACCGAAGGAACCTTTGGCTACGAGAACATTCCGAACCCTCTGCCTCCTGAGGCTCCCGGAGCAATAGCCTTATGGGAGGAACCGAACAGGGTGACGCTTTGGGTGTCGAATCAGGCCTCCTACATGGACAAGATCACCCTTTTCCATGTGATGGGGAGGAAGGTCGAAGTAAGAACGATCGGTGGTCCCTGTGGCGGGAGCTACGGATCAAAGTTCATGTCCTGGCAGGTTCAAACCTATGCGACGCTCTTAAGCAGGGCAACGGGCAAGCCGGTAAAACTCATCTTCACGAAGGAAGAGCACCTGGCGGCATTCACGATGCGGATTGCATCGCGTATGACGGCCAGAGTAGGCATGAAGAGGGATGGGACGGTAACAGCCGTTTCAGGCACGTGGCTCATCGACACAGGTTATTACTCCATGACCACCCAATCCCAGGTCGCTGTGGGCTGTGGCGAGGTCCAGATCGCAGTCCGATGCGCTAACTGGGATTTGAAACCGAAGATTGTCTGTACCAACCGGAACGCTTCGGGCATTGTGAGAGGCTTTGGCGGCCAGGAGCTGAAGTGTACGCTGATACCACTCTTGAGCTTAGCCATGGAGAAACTGGAGATCGACCCATTTCAGTTTCTCAAAAAGAATTTCGTGAAACCCGGCGATGGGTACTTCTGGCGGGACGGGATCTGGTATACCTACCGGGGCGTGGACTTTTCAAAGGCGATGGAGGGAGGGGCCGAGCGATTCGGCTGGGGGAAGAAGTGGAAGGGATGGCTGAAACCCAGCGCTGTGGAGGGCACAAAACGGAGAGGCATCGGCGTGGGCGTCCACGGAAATGCTGATATTGGCGAAGACGCTTCAGAGGCCTATGTGCGACTTCACCCGGACGGAACAGCCATGCTCTTCTCGTGCGTCACAGAGCACGGAACAGGACAGAGGACCAACTTCGTCAAGATGGTTGCGGAAGTGTTGCAACTGCCTCTGGATAATGTCTCCATAACGCCCGCTGATTCACTGATCAACCCCTATGAGTTTGGCCCTGCAGGCTCCAGAGGGACCTACGCCATCGGGAGCGCTGTGATTGCGGCAGCCGAGGACGCCAAAAGAAAGCTCTTTGAACTGCTGGCTCCTAAGCTGCAGGCAGAGCCCTCTGAACTGGAAACAGCGGATGGGGTCATCTTTGTCAAAGGTCATCCGGAAAAGAAGATGTCATGGAAGGCCATGAGTGTTGACCGTACCATCACCGGCTGCGGAAGGTTTGAACCTGATTATACACTGTCGAATTGTATGATGACATTCGTGGAGGTTGAGGTCGATACGGAAACGGGGAAGGTGACCTTATGCCGTGTTGTCAACGCAACAGACGTTGGCCAGGTGATCGATCCTCTTGGCCTCGAAGGACAGCTCAACGGATGCCTCGGTTCCGGGGGTATTGACAGCGCCCTCTTTGAGGAAACCATCCTTGACCGTTCTTCAGGACATATCCTGAACGCTAATATGATCGACTACAAGTGGCGGACCTTTTCTGAGCTTCCGCCCATTGACCATGTGGTCTTCGAAACGCCGATTCCGAGTCACCGTTTCCATGCCGTAGGGGTTGGTGAGATCGCCACATCGCCCGGGCCGGCAGCCGTGCTCATGGCTGTTTCGAATGCGATCGGTATCTGGCTGCACGAATATCCGGTGACACCGGAGCGGGTGCTCAAGGCGCTGGGCAAGGTAAGGCCCAGGGACCGGAAGGGAGGTGTAGCATGAGATCCTTCAAGCACATCAATGCCCGGACAGTCGGTGAAGCTAGCGCACTTCTTAAAAAATACAAGGGCAAGGCCATGCTCAACGCCGGCGGGACGGAGTTGCTCTCAACCCTTAAGGGAGAATATCTATTAAACTATCCTGAAGCCGTTATTAACATCAAGACCCTGCCGGGTCTCGATTACATCAAGGAGGAGAGGGGGATGCTCAAGATAGGCGCTCTCACGAAGCTCTCCGACATCGCGAGATCTTCCCTGCTCAGGGAGAGTTGTAGAGCGCTTGTTGATGCAACCTGTTCCGTGGCCACCCCCCAGATCCGCAATGCGGCCACCATTGGCGGCAATCTGTGTCAGGACGTCCGCTGCTGGTACTACCGGTATCCGGACCACATCGGCGGACGTATCCTGTGCCTGCGCAAGGGTGGAAAGATTTGCAATGCCCTGACCGGGGATCATCGATACCATTCCATATTCGGCGCCGCCAGCGTCGCTGTTTATCCCTGTTCTTCGAATTGCCCGGCTCATACGGATATCCCCTCTTTTCTGAACAGGATGAGCAATGGCAATCTCATGGAAGCAGCGCGGGTATTGCTCGATTTCAATCCCATGCCGGCCATCACCGGCCGGGTATGCCCCATCTTCTGCGAGCCGGAATGTTATCGGAGCGAATTCGATGAACCCGTTGCCATCAGGTGTGTTGAGCGATCTCTGGGCGATCGTATCCTGGAGAGGATGAACGAGTTTTTTACGCCACCGAAGGCCAAATCCGGCAGGAACATTGCCATCATCGGTTCTGGACCGGCAGGGTTGACTGCGGCCTACACCCTCAGGAGGTCGGGCAACCGGATCACCGTTTTTGAGAAGTGTCGAGAAGCGGGCGGCATGCTTCTTTACAGTATCCCGCCGTACCGTTTGCCAAAGGATGTGGTTGGAAAGCAGGTGCAAGCGCTGAAGGGAATGGGGATCAAGTTTAAGGTTGGAGTCAATGTGGGCAAAGACATTACGATTGTCGAACTGATGAGCCGCTTTGATGCGGTCTTTCTTGCCACCGGAGCCTGGAAAGAGAGGCCGCTTGGCATCAAAGGGGAGAAGATCGGACTGTCCGGCCTGGAGTTCCTGAACAGGGTAAATAGCGGTTCCAGAGATCTACCAGGGAAAAGAGTGGCCGTGATCGGCGGCGGCAATGTGGCCATGGATGTCGCCCGAACCTTGCTGAGGCTGGGTGGAGAGCCGGTGGTGATATACCGGCGCACTCAGGCTGAGATGCCGGCATTCAGGGATGAGGTGGAAAAGGCGAAGGAGGAGGGAATCGAGTTTGAGTTTCTTACGCTGCCAACCGAAGTGTCGGAGGCTTATGGTAAAATAACGCTGAAATGTGTTCGAATGCGGCTTGGCTCCCCGGATGCGTCGGGCCGCCCAAAACCCATACCGATCAAGGGCTCTGATTTTACCTCTCCGTTTGACGCGATCATCAAAGCGGTTGGCGAAGAGCCGGACACCTCTCTGCTCCCGGCAACGTTTCGGAAGAAAGCGCAGAAAGCCTCAGCATCGGCACATTGGCTGGGCAAGAACCTTTTTGCAGGAGGCGACTTTGTCAGCGGGCCATCCACGGTTGTCCAGGCCGTGGCCTCGGGCAGGGAAGCGGCCGACCTTATCGAGCGATCTTTGAAAGGGCGCCAACCGCCTGCTCAAGCAGGAGGGATAGAGCCAACGGTTACGAGCGCCTCCCTTGAGACAACGCCCCGGGTTCGGATTCCCGAGTCACCGGTATCCGAGCGTATCAAAGGCATCGAGGTTGAGGATACGCTGGGCCTTGGTTTAAGCGAAATCGAAACAGAGGCCAGCCGATGTTTCAACTGCGGATGCATAGCCGTTAGCTCCTCCGATATCGGCATCGTCCTGACTGCTTTAGACGCTAAGATCGTAACGACAAAGAGGACCGTTGATGCTCAGAGCTTTTTCACGGCGAGCGCAACACGATCAACGCTACTTGACCCGGACGAGGTGGTCAAGGAAATTCAAATTCCAAAGCCACGGAATGGGGCCCAACAGAAATACCTGAAATACAGCTTAAGAACTCCGATCGATTTTGCAATTGTGAGCGTCGCATCGGTCATCACGGTTGAAAAGGGGGTGTGTGTGGATGCCCGCATCGCCCTTGGGGCTGTGGCCCCTGGGCCTGTTCGGGCAAAGGCAGCCGAGGAAGCGATCATTGGGCGACCTGTCGACGAGCATCGGGCTGCTGAGGCAGCAGAGCAGGCCATGGCCGGCGCTCAGCCCCTCAGCATGAACGCCTACAAGGTGGAGATTGCCAAAGCCCTTGTTAAAAGGGCGATCATGGGCTCATCCATCAATTGAGGGACCGGCGCGGGGTAGCCGTGACATATGGCGATGTTTTAAAGCGAAACCGCTTTTGCCTGTTGACATAAGTTCTAAAGTTTGTAATAGTTAGGTCGCTTTTTCTAAATCATTTTAAAGGAGGATGGGGTTATGAAAAGAGTCATTTTTTCAAGTTTCATAGTATTGGCGTTCCTTGTCTGTTTTCCCATGGGCTCTCATGCCCAGCTTAAACCCGGCGACCCGGTCATCATCGGAGTTCCCACCTTTTTAGGTTCGATTGAGGGAGGGGAGAGTTTAAAGGCGGTCCAGATGGCAGCGGATGAGATCAATGCCAAGGGCGGTGTTACGATTAAGGGAGCGAAACATCCGATCAAGATCGAAGCGAGTGAGATCCGGGATGGTGCACCGGGAGTTCCAGTGCCAGAAGCGCTTCTTGGGATTGAGAAGATCATTCTGGATAAAAAGGTTCATGCTATTGTCGTGGGACCTTTCAGGTCAGAAGCCTTGATGGCAACCATGGATCTTCTTGCCAAATATAAAGTCCCCATGCTCGGAACGATCGCTATGTCACCGGCTTCCGAGGCAAAGATTATAGAAAATCCTGAGAAGTATAAGTATGTTTTCAGGACATGTTTGACTGCGAGATACTTTGTCAATCTTTTAACAGGGGTAATGAACCAGTTAAATCAGGAGTTTGGGTTTAAGAAAGCCTATTTGATGAACCAGGATGTCTTATGGGCAAGAGGAACCACGGCCGGTTTAAAAGGATGGTACGAGAAGTCGGGTTGGGAGGTCACGGGTCATGACGAGTTTCCCACAGGCGCATCCGATTTCTCATCAGCGTTGATGAAAGCAAAAGCTAAGGACGCGCAGCTCCTGTTTACCTGTTTCGATATGCCACAGAGCGGCATCCTGGTTAAACAGTATAAGAGCATCAAGGTGCCAGGCCTGATGGCCGGATTTATCTCTCCCATGGCTGGCGAAGTGGCATGGAAGAGTTTTGATGGCCAGATCGGGGGGTTGCTGAATGCCATTTTTGAATTGGGCAATATGCCTTCAGCGAAATATCCGCCTGCCCAAGCCTTTTATGATGCCTATAAGAAGAAGTATAAAGACCCGCTTCAGTCCGGACATGGACCTGCTCCTTCCTATGAATCCGTCTATGTCCTGAAAGAAGCGATTGAGAGGGCTGGAACGGTCGAGGCAGATGCCGTGGTCAAAGCGCTTGAACAGACAGACCGGGCAGGCGTCATGGGTAGAGTAAAGTTCGACAAAGGCCATCAGGTGGTCTATGGCACTGACCCTGCAAAGGAAGCCGTTGCCGCCATGTTCCAATGGTCAGAAGCCGGAGAGAGAAGGATCGTCTATCCGACCGCTATAGCCGAAAAGAAGATATGGGCTCCGGAATGGGTATTGAAATCAAAGAAATAGGTTCGATATTTATCTTGTGGTAGGCCAAATAATACTATCATTGTCGATTTTACGGGAGGCCCTTTAGGGCCTCCCGAATTTTATCCGTCTCAACAAGATCGGACAAAGCGGAGCTTATGTTCCAGGGAACTCTGATTTATGGATTTGTCAATAGTGTGACTCTGGCACTCATTGCGCTTGGCTTTAATCTCACCTTCGGGATCAGTGGCGTTGCCAATTTTGCCTATGGCGCCCTCTATATCCTTGCTGCATACACCGCATGGATCCTGTTGACGTGGTTAAAGATAAACTATTTCCTCTCCATCGTTCTGGCCGTTCTTTTTACCTCGTTCATCGGCGGACTCATCTACAGGTTTATTCTTCTTCGCGTCAGGGGAATGCCCATTTCAGAGGTGATTGCCTCCTTTGGAATCGGTCTGGCCATTCTCGAATTCTTTCGATTTTTGGGGTTTGTCGGATCTGAATATACCCTGCCCGTCTTTATTGATGGCAGTGTCTCTCTGGGAGGAACTTATATCGACGTCCAGCGTCTCCTGATCGTTGGCATTGGAGTTGTGTTGGTGATCTTTCTCTGGCTTTTCACCCATTACACCAAGACAGGGCTTGCCTTCAGGGGAATGGCCCAGGAGGAACGAACCGCCCTGATCCTCGGGATCAATTCCGACAAGATGGCCACCTTCAGTCTGGCCTTTGGTTCCGGATTGGCTGGCGTGGCCGCCATTACGATTCTTCCCCTGGGACAGATTGCGGTGGAAGGGGGTTACAGCGCCCTGATTAATGCCCTTGCTGTCTGTATTGTTGGAGGACTGGGAAGCACAGGAGGCGTTCTCGTCGCCGCTGTTCTGATCGGATTTGCCCAGTCCTTTACAGCCACCTATATTGGTTCTCACTGGATGATGATTGTGAGCCTCGTTGCCATTCTTGTGATTCTTATCTTGAAACCCTCGGGGCTTTTCGGCAAACAGAAAGAGCTGGAGGAAAGGATTTAAGAATTGCGCCTGCCCCGACTTAATCGGGGGATTTCGGAATGCGGCCTCCGGCTCAGGCGCCGCCCCAGAGGGGCTTCTGCCCCGGAGGGAGAGCCATCTGGCTCGGAGAGATTGCGGAATTGGGAATTTTAAACTCAAAATCCTAAATAAAAATATTTGAATTTCCCCTCAAAACCCCTCCCCCTTGATGGGGGAGGGTGAGGGTGGGGGTGAGAAGAGGAATGAATCCCCCGACATTTATCCTCCCCCACAAGAGACTGTGTCATAATTAGCCATTCGCCCTTCGACACGCTCAGGACGAACGGCTAAGTGATTGATTTTCAACATGTCATAATCCGTTCGTGGTGAGGCTCTCGAACCATGAACGGAATTACGACACAGTCTCCAAGGGGGGAGGAAATAATTGTTTCAGGTTGTTTTTAGACAATATAGTTTCAGCTATTAACATATAAACCCATATGGAACACCGAAAAGAACGAATTGATCGTGGGATTAAGGCGAGGACAGAGGACATCTACGCCTTATTCTCCTACCGGGAGATGCTCTATCTCCTTGTGCCACGGGCCATCCCGATCCTGGTGTTATTCGCGGTGACGCTTGTTGTCGGAGTTTACTGGCAGAAGGTATTGATCTCTACCGCTGTCTTCGCCCTGCTCGCCCTCAGTTGGGATCTTTTAACTGCGGCCGGAATGGTTTCGCTGGGACAGGCCCTCTTTTTCGGAGTCGGGGCTTATCTTACCGGCATCTTAAATCATTATTTTAAACTATCGCCTCTCTTCACGATCCCCATCGCCACCCTTGGGGGAGGAGTCGTCTGCACCCTGCTGCTTCTTCCTGTTCTGAGGTTGCGCGGAATCTATTTTGCCATGGTCACGCTGGCCCTCCCGTTGATGTTGGTAAGGATTATAGAGGCCACAAAGATTTTTGGGGGAACAGAGGGATTAAGCGGTCTCTCCGGCCTTCCGAGCACGCGGTTTGAATTATATCTGAGCATTATAGCCGTTCTCGCCGTTCTCTTTTTCTTTCGAAGGTTGATCAACACCGATTATGGCCTTGTGCTCAGAGGCATCCGCGACAACGACCGCTCGGTGATGAGAAGCGGGATCAACATCTACTGGTATAAGGCACAGGCTCTGTTTATGGCCAGTGCGGTCGGAGCCTTTGCCGGCGCTTTGATGACCCATGTCTATATGTTCGTGGGAATGCCTGTTTTTGAAATGGACTATTCCATTCTGCCGATTGCCTCGGCTGTGGTGGGCGGGATGGGAACATTTGCAGGG
Source organism: Deltaproteobacteria bacterium (assembly GCA_018333535.1). Lineage (GTDB taxonomy): Bacteria > Desulfobacterota > BSN033 > BSN033 > UBA1163 > RBG-16-49-23. The sequence goes on from JAGXTA010000031.1 coordinate 10,358, forward strand.
CCGATGCTTGGCGCTTTTATCCTTGTTCCGTTATCAGAGGCGCTCCGTGGCGTGGGAGGATTAAGAATCGTCATATACGGTCTGTTCCTGGTTATCTTCACGGTTGCCCTGCCGGAAGGCATCTTCCACTATTTTCAGAGAAAGTATCACCAGTTTGAACGATGGGTGAAGGTCGAGAAATGAAAGTCGGTACGACTCGAAACCGAGAAGAAGTTCCTTTTCTTAAGGTGACCAACCTGACCAAACAGTTCGGAGGGGTGAGGGCTGTTGATACGGTCAGTTTTGATCTGAACAAAGGCGAGATCCTTGGAGTCATTGGTCCCAATGGTTCCGGAAAGACGACCCTGGTCAACCTGATCACAGGTTTTGTCAAACCCGATGCGGGTAAAGTCTTTTATCAGGGAAAAGATATCACAGGGATGATGCCCCACAGGATTGCCGATCTTGGAATTGCAAGGGCCTTTCAGATGGTGAAGCCTTTTTATCAGCTCCCCGCCTTCAAGAACCTCATCATTCCGCTTTTTTCACCCAGGGTGAAGAGACTGGCAGGCGGGAAATATGGCGACAGGGATGCGATTGCCATCGACCTTCTCGAGGAGGTCGGGTTTGAGCGGGATTCTTTCGTGCCCTTCAAGATGGCGAGTGTGCTTCCCCATGGCTACCTGAAAAGAATGGAACTGGCTCTCTGTCTGGCTTTAAGGCCGGAATTGATCATTCTCGATGAGCTCTTCTCCGGCCTCAGCATGGCAGAGGTGGCAAGCATGCTTCCGATCATCGAAAAACTGATGTCTGAGAATTTAACGATCATCATGATCGAACACCGGCTCAGGGAACTTTTCAGGATTTCAAACCGGGTCATTGTGCTTAATTACGGCAAAAAGATTGCCGAAGGCCTCCCCAAAGAGGTCATGGAGAGTGAGGAAGTGAAGAAGGCCTATTTAGGCTCAGAGACGGAATAACTCCCAGTCTCCCTCTCTCCTTTGGGGGCTTTGTCGTAATCGGAAAAAAAGGGAGAGAGGCAGTCAGGTTCCAAAGTTTTAGGATGCGGGTCTTTTAGATTATGGGGAATTGTTGCTTGTATAAAATCGAATGTTTTCATACGCTTGGAATACCTGAATCCGAACGGTTAAAGGTTACCGCCCTAAATCTTTTCCACCTGACCGCCTCTCCCCCTTTTCAAGGGGTTGGTTTTTAATGTTACGAAAAAGTCCCTTTGGGGAGAGGGTAGGGGTGAGGGGAACGGAATATATTATGTTAGAGGTCAAAAACCTTTTAGTCTTTTATGAGAATGCCCTGGCGATCAATGACCTGAGCCTCCGTGTCGAGAAGGGGCAGATGGTGGGGGTGATCGGGTCGAACAGCGCGGGCAAGACCACGCTGATGAACACCATTTCAGGACTCATCATCGACATGAAGATCAAGGAGGAGAGGAGGGGCGGAGAGAGAATCACGGTCATGGGTGATGTCATCTTTAACGGTGAGACGATTACCCATATGGAGCCCTATGACCGGGCCAAGAAGGGGATCGCCCTCTGCAGGGAACGGCACCCTATCTTTCCTGAAAGCGATGTTCTTGAGAACCTCAAAATTGCAGGATATTTGGTCAAGAGGTCTGAGTTGAAAGAACGAATTGATTTTGCCTTTAATCTATTTCCAGCGCTGGTTGACCTGAAACGCCGGCGCGCCGGTTTCTTAAGCGGCGGAGAACAGCAGATGCTGGCCATTGGCATGGCCTTGATCATCAAACCTGTCTTGCTGTTGCTGGATGAACCGTTATTGGGGTTGAGCCCTGCGATCCAGTCAAAACTGGTCCAGGCCGTAAAAAATATCCAGAAAGAGATCGGGATCACGACGGTCATCAGTGAACAATTTGCCCGGCCCATCCTTCCGATGATCGACTACGGATATATTATTGAAAACGGAATGCTGACCCTGACAGGCTCGGGGAAAGAGTTGATGGATAACCCTGAAGTCCGATCGGCCTATTTTGGAGTTTAAAAAAATCATTGCAAAATGGGCAATGTAAAATGCTCAATGTAAATTCAAAACCACAGACCATCATCGAAGCTTTTGAATCACAGGTCCAAAAGCATCCCAATAAAACCGCGATCGTCTTTCTCGGAACGGAATTTTCTTACTCTGAAATAGGGGAGTATGTAAAAAGATTTGCCGCTGCCCTGTATGAGATGGGGGTGAATGAAGGGGAAAAGATGGTCATCTATATCCCGAACTCCCCTCAGTGGGTGATCGCCTGGTTCGGGATTCAGAAGGCCGGAGGCATTGCTGTTCCCATCACTCCCATTTATACATCCTATGACCTCCAGTACATTGCCAATGACAGCGGCGCGGAGACGGTGATCTGTGCTGACACCAATTACGGATATGTTCAGAGGGCGATGGCCGGAGCCAACATCCGAAGGGCCATCGTGACCAATGTGGTCGACCTCCTTCCATGGTGGAAAAGGGTGTTCGGAAAGGCTTTTGATAAGGTTCCGGCGGGGAAGGTCTCAAGAGATAGCAAAACCTATCTCTTTAAGAAATTGATGCGGCAATCGGGCTCCCTTCCTCAGAGGACTGAATCAAAGGAAAGCCGAATTATAGAAATCCTCTATACGGGCGGGACGACCAAATTTCCCAAAGGGGTTCCAATTACCCATGACCTCTTCATGGAATCGGCAGAGGAACAATTAAAAGTGAGCGCGCCCATCTTTCCGATGGAGGAGAATAACATCTTAGCCGGCGCTCCTCTGTTTCATATCCTCGGCCAGGCCTGCGAGCTGGCAACACTCTGTTTCGGGGGCACGCTCATTCTGCAACCGAAAGTCAACCTCGATGGGATGCTGGAGACGATCCAGAGGTTTAAGGCAAAGACCTTCGTCGGTGTCCCCACGCTTTACCGGATGATCCTCGAACATGACCGGATCGATTTTTATGATATTAATTCCCTTCAGTACTGCTTCTGTGCAGGCGATGTCCTGCCGGTTGAAATCGGAACCCGCTGGTTCGAAAAATATAAGAAGATGATTTATCAGGGCTATGGGGCGACTGAGACCTGCGGTGGGGTGACCATGTGTCCGGTCGATGTCCAAAATCCGCCCAAGAGTATGGGCCTCGTCGTTCCGAGCAAAAAGGTTAAGATCGTCGCCCCCGATACCCTTGAGCCGGTTCCCTTAGGAGAGCCGGGGGAGTTGATCGTTTCCTCTGATCGGATGGTGAAGGCTTACTGGAACAAACCGGAGGAGACAGCGGTCTCATTCGTTGAGCTGGAAGGACGGAAGTGGTACCGGACAGGCGACATCATTTCGATGGATGAGAAGGGGCATCTCTATTTTGTGGACCGGACGGTTGATACGATCAAACATAAAGGCTATCGGGTTTCCGCCTCGGAGATCGAATCGGTTCTGCAGGAACACCCGGCAGTGATCGGAGCCTGCGTTGTGGGCGTTCCGGATCAGGATGTAGGAGAGAGGATCAAGGCCTTTGTGGTTCTCAAGGAGGATGTAAAAGGCATCACCGGGTACGATTTACTCAAATATTGCCGCCAGAAGTTGGCTTCCTATAAAGTTCCCCAGTATATCGAATTCCGCGACATGCTCCCCAAATCAAAAGTGGGTAAGCTCTTAAGGCGAGAACTTCGAGCCGAAGAGCGAAAGCGCCACGAAGAATAAGAAATAGCAGGTTTCAAGGATTCCAGGGGGCAAGGGTTCCAAAACCGGTATGTTCAGCACCCAAAGGCCAGTTTGCCCGTGCCCGTTTTTACAACGGGTGGGTAAAGATCATCTCGTCTTTTTCGTCTTGCGGCTCTCTTCTTCTCGAAGTGCACGGCGGAGGATTTTTCCAATCATGCTTTTGGGCAATTCACTTCGAAACTCAACCTCGGATGGAACCTTGTAGGGTGTGAGCCTCTCCTTGAAGTAAGCAATGAACTCTTCCGGCGTCGCTGTCTCGCCCTCCTTGAGGACGATGTAAACCTTGATGCGCTCTCCCTTGCGAAGGTCAGGGAGACCGATGGTGATGCCCTCTTTGACCTTGGGGTGCTGATAAATCAGCTCGTCAATCTCGCGTGGAAAGACATTAAACCCGCCGACGATGATGAGGTCCTTCTTGCGGTCGGTGATGTAAAAGTATCCCTCGTCATCCATGTAGCCAATATCGCCGGTGTAGAGCCAGCCATCCACAATGGTCTTTTGGGTTTCCTCAGGATTATTGTAATAGCCGAGCATCACCGATGGACTTCTGAGAACGATCTCTCCCAACTCGCCCGGAGCGAGATCATGACCGTCGCCGATGCTGACGATTTTGACATCCACATCAGGAAACGGGATGCCAATACTTCCAACTTTGTGCATTCCATGATAGGGATTCGCCATGATTGCCGTCGTCGACTCGGTGAGGCCATAACCTTCGATCATTCGTCCTCCTGTTTTTCTCTCAAACTCATCCTTAATGGCTTTGGTCAGAGGCGCCGCGCCGACAAAGGTTCCCTTCAGGCTGCTGAAATCGTAGCGTTCAATACCCGGCAGGTTGCTCAACTGCACAAATAACGCTGGCACACCAATAAAAAAGGATGGTTTGTACTTCTGGATGGCCTTAGCCACCGCCTTTGCACTGAAGCGCGGCATCAAGAAAATCTCGCCTCCAGCCTGCACTGCGGAATTCATGATGACGTTCATGCCAAAGCCGTGAAAGAAAGGAATGACAGCCAGTACCCCTTGCTCATCTGTGAGATTTGCCCATGCGATGATCTGATGAGCATTGGCGACCAGGTTAAATTGAGAGAGCATGATACCCTTGGCAACGCCCGTCGTGCCGCCGCTATAGATCAGCACGGCCAACTCGTCTGGCGAAACGGACTCTGGATGCCAATCCGGCGGGGGTGCTTGCTGCAACAATTCCTTGAAATCCACCACGTCTGATCTGCCCACCCTCCGGATGAGTCTCCACTCCCGGAATCCTTGAATAAGATTCAGCGGAAATGAAAGGAAGTCAGCAAGGCGGCTGCAGACGATGTGTCTTAAAGGCGTCTTCCCTTTCAGCGATGCCACTTTATCCAGAAAGAGAGGAATGGTGATGACGACCTGAGCCCCTGAATCCGTCAAGAAGAATTCGAGTTCGCGCTCAACAGAGAGAGGGTTCAGAGGAACGACCACGGCCCCGGCTTTCAGGAGACCGTAATAAGTGATGAGAAACTGCGGTGAGTTAGGAAGCAATAAAATCACCCGGTCCCTTTTTCGGACACCCAAATGACAAATGCTTGCGGCAAAGCGGTCAGATAGTTCTCTGACCCGCTGGTAGGTGAGCCGCCTGCCGAAAAAGTTTGTGCATGGACTGGTGGGGGTTTTGGCCGCGGTGTCGTCCAAAAGGCAGTAGAGCGGAATAGATGGATAGGTCAGGTGCGGAGGGACTTGCGGATCATAGTGCTGGAACCAGGGGCGGAACTCGGGAGCGTCGAACTTACCTTCGGCAGTGTGAACCACCATCTTATCGTCTCCTTTCGCTGGTATTGCGGGGAAAACGAACCAAACCCATTATATGGCAAAACGTCATGGGTTCACAAGGAGCCATTTCCGCATTAAATGAGATGCTGAAACGGGTTCAGAAGCATGACAAAAAGTATGTCATTCCGAACTTGTTTCGGAATCTCGAATGTGGGAATGACAATGAATTATTACCGGTCTCAAAATAGTAAAGACATCGAATGGAAAGCTTCACTTGCTCATTTTTTGTTCTGGAAAAGGAATCGGGCCTTTGCATTCAGCATGATTCCATTCCTCCCTGAGTCTGGTCAGGATATGTTGTTGCTGGCGAATCGAAAAGTAAGCATATTCAGGGTCCTTCTTCCCGTAGGTCCTCTCAATAAAGGCAATGGAATCGTGGGTGGCCTGGATCTCCGTGCGGATCTTCTGACATTTCTTCGAATCCAACCGGGGCTCAGGCGACTTCTTTGGATGAGGAAGAACCGGGTCTTTTTTCGCTAAAATTGGAAGCGGTTCCTTGCATTCGGACCTGTTCCACTCCTCGCTGAGTCTCGCCAGGAGGTGCCGCTGCTGCCGAATCGAGAAATCCGCATACTGTGGATCTTTTTTCCGGTAGGTTTTCTCGATAAAGGCGATGGATTTGTTGGTGGCGAGTGTCTGTGCCTGGATCATCTCACACTTTTTCAACCCCCAACGGGCTTCGATCGAATCTGATGGATGAGGAGAAAACCAGAGGTGGTTCTGGTAGATATCATAGAGGGAGATCGAACGATTCTCTGAGATTTTGATCGAAACGGCCTCCATCCTCTTTTTTATTTTTTCCTGGTCAAGATGGTTTGATCCGATGACCTGAGAGAGATGGTCCATGAGAGAGATGATCATTCCGTCACGGCCCGAAGTATGGTGTAGCTCCCATCCCTCCGATCCTTCCACGCAGCCGTCATTCTGACACTGCCGGTAACCTTCCAGAACAATGCGAGCCCGTTCCTTCAGATAACGGTTGAGCGTCCCCAACACCTTAACCAATTTCTCCTCTGGAGGATAATGAGTTGGGTCGATCCGCCTGGCGACGGCTTCGGCAAAGCCCGCATGTCCCTGACTGAAGGCAAGGGTATATTGTTCCTCCGAATAGAAAGGGTGTTCTTTCACGGGGAGATAACCCCACTTTCCGTTTTCAAAAACAGGCCAACGGAACTTTACCAGGCCTGAACCGGTTCTGAAATCCGGTCTTGCTGAAAAGAAATATTTCATGCTGAGCTTTTGCACTTTCACAGGAAGAGCAGACTCCCAGGTCTGAAGGGGATGGGTCTGGCTCCCGTCGAGAAAAACACGTCTGATCATCCCGGTATGGGATTCTGTCTCTAAAAAGAGTGTTCCCGGCGTAACGGAATCAGTGGAAATGCGGACAGGATAAGTATCAAGGGGTAGGGTTCCTGTCCAGGTTCTTGGAAAAAGGTAAAAAAGGACAGCACGGAAACGCTTATCCTGATGCCACTCAGGGTGGGTTGGAAGATGTTTCCAATCCGTAGACCAGTGGCCGACCAATTTTCCGTCTTTTGTGGTGGCGGCAGCAGGGAGATGGGCGATCCGGGCGTAAATCCATCGGATCGCGTAGACGGCATCTGCGCAATCCGTTGGGATTTTGTAGGGGATAAAAAAATCCTCTGTAATCGTTTCCTCCACCCATTTTTCAAACCGACGCTCCTCTTCGATTGTCCATCGGCGATCGCCCACTTCCCAGATTTGATCAGTGGATTCACTCAGCGTCTGGCAAAAGGATGGGGTGGAAATAAGAAGAATCAGAGAGAGAACCAAAAGAGGCATGCCCCCATTTTAAAAAGAATGATCAAGGATTGTCAACTTAGAGAGGAATACACTAGAAATGTGTCAATGAAAAACTTGCCCTATGTTTTAAGACCCACAATTCTTTTTCCCAAGGTTTCTTCCTGAAAGTTTCGCTTGACCGGTTTCCTTAAAAAATGTAGAGTACAATTGGAAACCAACAAACACAGCGGTAGAACTTCATGCATGAATGATTC
>JAGXTA010000032.1 GCA_018333535.1 Deltaproteobacteria bacterium
AATCGGCTTCTCGGGAAAGTAGTTGGAGGTAGGTTCAGAAAGGAGGGTTGGTGCGGTGAATCACTTTATTTACTGCGAGAAGAGGGAGTGCAGGCTCAATGTTTCGATCTGCCTGGCTCGCGGATGTTCGCACCTGAAAAACATTGAAGAGGAGTTTTTATGTCGGTTCCTCTCAAAGAAGGACCAGGCGGTCAAGAAAAGATTGAAAAAGGTCGAAAAGGCTCGACCAAGAAAGGAGGAAAGGGATGAGAGTGTGGTTTTACAACAAAGTGGTGTGCCTTCATTATCGCCTTCAAAAGGTGGTGGGGCGTAGGTTTTCACTCATTTTCTGCCTTACATTGAGCCTTTTCTTTGAAAAGCTCTTTGGAAGGCCAAAATTTAAGGAGGTGAAAGGATGATTGCGGAGATTATTTTAAAGGTTGCAGGGTTCGAGAAGGGTGAGTTCACTTACCACCCCAGACCATCTAATGCTGGTCTGGAGAGATGTCTACGGGCAATGTGTTACCAAGCCCAGAATTACAGGGGAAGGTTGTTGGCTGACCGCTTCTTTGCCGTCATGGACGATTCTTCGTGGCATGAGGAATTAACGCTGGACTTTTTGAGAAAATCCTCATTTCAGGTTCACAGCGAGCAAATGGTAGTGGAGTGTGGTGAGGTCATCCATAATGGAGTCCCTTTCATGATTCGGGGCAAAATTGATGGCCTCTTGACGGACCTCGCCGGTGTTGACAGGCTTTTTGAGCACAAGGCCATAAACCACTTCACGTTTGAGAGGTATGCTCAAGAGCAGTTTCCCCTGGATTACCTGACTCAGATGGCCTTCTATTTTGTGGGGCTTACGAAGGTCCAGCCGGATGTCAAAGAGGGAGTTCTTCTCATCAAGAACAAAAACACCTCTCAGTATTTAGAGTTTCTTGTCGATTACGACGTTGCTTCGGATGTGCTCAGGGTTTTGGATGTTGTCAAAAGTGACGGGATAAGAAGGGATGGCAAGGAGTTTACAGGTCTTTATGGACATGCGATGGAGAGGTTTGCGGAAGTCGAACGCCACAGAAGCGAAAATACCCTTCCTCCGAGGCAATATGATACCGGGGACTGGCATTGCAGCTACTGCGGGTTCAGTCAGATGTGCGACTCTTCATACGAAGAGGAATTTTCGTCTTTCACTGAAGGAGCCGATCTGTCCGAAATTGAGGATACTGTAAAGGAATATGTTCGCCTTTCAGATTTCAAAAAACGGACAGAAAAAACTCTTGACGAGGTGAAGGAAGAGATTAAGAGGGCAATGAAGGCGAAAGAGTGCAAGAAGGCCAAGTCAAACGGCTACCTTGTTTCACTTTCGCTCCAGAAACGACAGGGCCTGGATAAAAGTCTGATCCCTCCTGAGATATTGAAGGATGTGCAAAAAGAGACTCTGGTTGAAGTTCTAAATGTCAAGCATGAAAAGCTTAACAAAAAATTCCAAAAGGAGGACTCAAATGTTTAAGGCACGGTTTACAAAGATCAAGGAACTTTCGGAGAGGCGGAGGCTCCCACGCTTGGGGAAAATCCGTCTTGGCGTCAAAATGGTCTCAATGAAAACAAAGAAGGAATATCCAAAGGAGACCCAATTTTTCGTTGTTCCCCCTGAAGTGGCAAAGGTCTATGGTGAAAAACCAACATCTCTTGATGTCATGGTTCCCATCAATGACCCTGAAGTTGTTTTCCCGCAAGCCTATAAGTGGTTTGGCGGTCAGAGGGGACTCAAATGTATTGGGGATGGGGAGGCTGCTCTAAGACTCAATGAGGAGACAAGGGCGATGCAGGAAATCGTTTGTCCATGCGAACGTCTGGACGGCGGAGAGTGTCAGAAAATGGCCAATTTCATGGTGATTCTTCCCAAAATAAATATGGGCGGAGTTTACCAGATCGACATTGGCTCTTATAATAGCATTGTTGACATCAACAGCGGACTTGACTACGTTCAAGCCCTTGTCGGCAGGTTCGCAATGGTTCCCCTGAGGCTGTGTCGTGCGCCAAAGGAGACTCACTTTGGCGGCCAGAAGCAGATCCACTACACGCTTCAACTCTTTTTAGATGCTGATGTGGATACGCTGAATGCCCTGCGGGAGAACACGTCCAGGGTTCTGCTCTCAACAAGGAACCTCGCTCTTCCACCCTCGGAAGATGCGGATCTTGGCGCAATCGTTGTGGACGATAAGGAACCTGAAAAAGAGCAGGTTGCTGTGCCTCCTGCTCCTCGGGAGAAGGGGATTCAATCCGCCACCAGGGAGAGAACTCCAGTTGTCGCTCCAGAGAAACGCTCAAGTCTTCCTATTCAGAAGAGCCTGGTTGTAAGCCCCGATAGGAGTAACGAGTCGAAGGTAAAATCTCCAGAGCTGAAGGGGAATTTTGAGGAGCCGAGGATTACCGAGCAGCAGATTGAGGCAATCAAAAAAATTGCGTCAGGAAAAGCCATAACTCTCTATCCCGACGCCCTTCGTAAAATTTCTTTCAGCGATGCCTCAAGGCTTGTTGAGGCGATACAGGCTAATGACTTTGACCCAGAAGAGGTTTGCGGAGAATTTAGAGAACTGCTATCGTAGGCACGAAAGTTAGAAAAAAAACATAGGAGGTCAAAAGAATGAGAAGGAAAATCACATGGTTGGCGCTGTTTTTTGTTGTGTGTAGTTTGGGCTGCGCCACGACAAGGAACCAAGCCGGGGACGACCTGAAGGAGGTTGAAGGTGGCCTTGAAGCTACTTATTGGACGCTTTACTCCGCAGGCAAATCTTTGGATATTCCTAAGCTCGCCTCCGGTGGACCCGCCCCCGTGATGGCATTCGAGACCGGGCTCAAGGCTGTGATTATCTCCCTGGCCCTTTTAATAAAGTTAGGGAAGGCGGGGAAAGGGAAAGGTTCTGTTACCGACCCTGGAAACGATAATAATTTACCAGAGGGGCAGTAAGGTAATGATTATCCCGGGAGTGGCCTGAGAGCCTGCCCCACCGGGGTTTTGTTTGGGAAATGTTTAAGGACTTCATGCCCCCGCCAAAAGTTGGGGGGGAACTTCTGTTCTAGGAAAATGGCAGGGGGAGAGGGGGGAAAAATTCCCTTTTCCCCTGTTTCTTTTTCGAAATAAGGAGATCAATCATGAAAAACCATTTGAATAAATTATTGCCGTTTTCTTATTTATGACGTGCATATCTACGTATGCAAAGTATGCAAATTTGGAGTCCAAAGGGGATAGTATCGGTTATTCAGTGATTTTTACGTAACACAATTTTCAAAATTTTCAAAAAAGCTTGACAAAAAATGTAAATATGTTAGGAGGGTATTAATTGCTGTAATGTAGCAGGTATTTGTACTCCCAAAATAGTCGGGTTTCCTTGTGAGTAAATAGACTTAAGGGGAAAAGATAATGAATTTGGCATATACTTTGCGTCCATCCATCCATCCATCCCCTTTTAAATGGAGATATCTAATTGACGCCCCTGCGTCAAGTCAGTGCGGTTCCTTCGATTGTATACCCCCCATAGATGTCATAGCGCGTACTGGGTCCATATCGGTCGGTTTTTGCGAGAAGTTCGGAGCGATGAAAGGAGGTGAGAAATTATGATATGAAGATCTTTATCCTTAATTGGTAAAAGGCCTGCCTATCAGAGGCAGGTATGATATGAAACCTTTAACGAGATAGGAAATCTGATAAAGAAAGAGAAGGAGGAAAGTGAGATGAAAAAGTTACTGACTTGTTTGGTCATATTGGGGATTTTTTTCGGGGTTATTAACCTGGCCATGGCAGGAAACACCGCCAATCAGACTGTTACCTACGAGGTTGCAGCGATCAATGAATCTTCAGTTAGTGGAAACCCGGGTGCTTTGACAGTGAATGCTGCCACTGCTGGTTCTGAGCCGGATGAAGTTACTGATAGTAGCACAACATACAACATCACCACCAACGGAACCAATAAAAAAATAACAGGCCAGATTGACAGTGTTATGCCAACTGGGACGACCCTGAAGATAAACCTCGTAGCCCCAACGGGAGGCAACAGCGCAGGCAATGTGATCCTGACGAGTTCTCCTGCTGATCTGGTAACGGGGATTACCAAAAAGAAAGGAAGTGGTCTTGGAATAACTTACAAACTATCTGCTACGGTGGATGCCGGTGAAGTAGCCCCAGCAACAAGAACAGTGACACTTACTATTACTTCTGGATAGTTGTTGGTCCCATGGTGGTTGCAGAGAGGCTAAGATGGGGGTGGTCGAAGACCTGATCACCTCCATCTCTTATTAAGAGGAAGTCTCGATCGAGGGATCGAAGGTTAATGGAGTCTTTACGGTTGCCGCTCATTATCATTTTTTTTCTGCTTTTTCTTCCTGAGGCAAGGGCAATAGACATTTCCGCAGCAGGCGGCTGGAATGAAACAATCGATGCAACCGACCTGATTGCAGGCGCGGGGAGTGGTTTAAGATCCACTTATACGAGTGCCGAAAATACCACGACCTTGAATATCACGAGAGCGAGAGGCAAGGATTACTACTGGCGGGTTGATATAAGAAGAAGCGACACCAACTGGCCCACCGGTTTAACCCTCTATGTCCGGAGAAAATCGGATGGTACGGGGTACGGGTCAATTTCAGGCGGTACCGCTTATATGCCCATCTCAACAACGGATCAGACGTTTTTCAATGCTTCTGACAACCGAAGCGGCATAGATTGCCAGTACCAATTAAGCGGAATGTCGATAGATATATCCCCCGGAACCTATAGCACAACCATTGTCTATACGGTTATTGGCAGGTATTAGCTGGTAGTCGAGGAGAAAGATTGAAAAAAATTCTTTTTCTAATCCTCTTTTTCATCCTTTCAGTCGATTTTTGCCACGCAGGTGTTTCGGTTATCGGGAGGTTATCCCAGGAAAAGACTGTAAGGCCTGGAGAGAAGTTTGAAGGGATCATTTTCCTGAAAAATAAAGGCGAAGGCCCTGGTGAAGCAAAGGTTTATCAAACCGATTACTTCTTCTTCGCCGATGGAAGGAATATCTATGGCGAGCCAGGAGAAATCCCCCGCTCCAATGCAAAGTGGATCTCTTTGAGTCCAACTCGAATCACAATTCCTCCAAATCAGACGAGTTCGGTCCACTATACGGTTCAGATTCCTGAGAATCCTGATCTGAAAGGGACCTACTGGAGCATGGTGATGGTAGAGCCAATGGCAGGGGCATCTCCGGAAGGTGTAGAGGGCGAAAAAGGAAAGATTAAGCTTGGTCTTCAGACGATTGTTCGATACGGCGTTCAAATTGTGACTGACATCGGAGATACAGGGGTTCGTAAGATAAGGTTCCTGGACAGAAAATTACTCAGCGACGGCGGAAAGAGGTTTCTTCAAATAAATATTGAGAATACAGGGGAGAGATGGCTTTCTCCCTTGGTCTGGGTAGAAATTTATAATGAACAAGGACAATCGATTGGACGATTCGAAAGTGGCAAATTCCGGATATATCCAGGCTGTTCAGTCAGACATAAAATTGATCTTACGGAAGTTCCGAAAGGAAAATATAAGGCCCTATTGGTAGCCGATAACGGAGATGAGTATGTTTTCGGTGCGAGGTATGACTTAGGAATTGAATGATGAGAAATTTTTTTTCATCCCCTTTTTTCTCTTACTTCTTCCTTATATCGCCTTTGCGGAAATAAAGGGTCAAGGCATCGAGGTAAGGCTCACTTCACCAAAGATCACAGAAACAAAACCCGGGAAGATCGTCACCGCAAGCTTCTTCGTTTTCAATCACACCAACCAGGAAGAAACCCTTTTTGAGGAATTGAAACTTCCCATCGGCTGGCAGCCATTAGTCCCTCTCGAGATTCCCTTTGCCATCAAGCCCAAGGAACAGCAGGTGAGGATCGTCGCCTTCTCAGTTCCTTTAAATTCCCCTGCCGGGAGTTACGAGATTGCTTATTCAGCTAAAAGTCAAAGAGATTATGGGATTACAGACAGTGATACGTTTTCTGTAGTGGTCCTGCCACTCCTAAAGTTGGAATCTTTTGTAGAAGAAAAGCCAACAATCGTCATTGCCGGCGAGGTTTATAAAGTTAAGATAAGTCTCATCAACAGAGGAAATATAAAAGCCAGAATAAAATTTGAGATAAAAGGGACCCCGGATTACCCCGTTAAGATAGAGCCACCAGAAATAATCCTGGAACCCGGTAAGGCTCAGATCTTAACTATGGAGGTAAAGACGGATGAAAAACTAAAACAAAGAATTAACCATATTCTTAAGGTGAAGGCCGAAGCAGAAGAGGTCAGGGAGGGTATTGTCTCTACCGAACGAGCCATCTCCGTTGAAATCATCCCAAAAATAACCGGTGAATTTGATCCATATCATCGAATCCCTTCACAGATCAGGTTGATTGGAGTAACAGAAGAGGGAAAACGAGGCTTTCAACTGGAGTTCTCTGGGCGAGGAAGCTTGGATGAAGAAGGGAAAAGAAGGATTGAATTCTTATTTCGAGGCCCTGATATTCATGAGAAGAGTCTATTTGGAGAAAGGGATGAGTACTGGCTCAGTTTTTATAGTGGACCTTTAGACCTCCATCTGGGTGACAGAGGTTATTCACTCTCTCCTTTAACCGAACAGTTCAAGTATGGTAGGGGAACAGAGGTAAATATCCATTCTGAGAAATTTGGAGCAGGAGCTTTTTTCTTGAATACAAGGTGGGTTGAACCAAGGGAAAGGGAGATAGGAACCTATCTTACATATAAATTTGGTGAGATGGTTGAGATAAAAGGAAACTTTTTAAACAAAAATATTACCAGTAAAGATTTTACTGACAATCTTTATAGTATTCAGGGGAAGATAAGGCAGAGCGAAAAGATAAATCTTGACTTAGAATATGGCTTCAGTGAAAGTGATCGAGAGAGAAATTTTAATGACCATGCCTATCGAATTGATTTTAAAGGACAGCTCTCAGAGAAGCTTCGGTACGATTTCGAGAAGATCTATGCAGGATCAAAATTTTTTGGCTACTACCATGGTGTGGATTACACTACAGGGACAATCACCTTTCCTATTTATGATAAACTAAGAGGAAATCTCTACTATCGTCGAATCAAAGATATTCCTGATCTTGAGCTTGACCCTACCAGAACAGCGGCAAATAAAGAGATATCTTACCGGGGAGGTATTTCTTATTCTTTCTCCTTTGGAACCAATTTTTCCTTAGACTATGAAGACTTCCAAAGGGAGGACAGAATTATACCAAAAGACTATGATTATAGAGAGAAGATATTCAGATTGGGTTTGGGACAGACTTTTCCTAAATTTAGACTTCAGACCTATATGGACAGAGTAGAACTGGAAAATAAACTTTTTCATACCAAGAGTGGTAATGTAGGAAGTTACAGCGTTTATGGTTTTTTTCAGCCAGTTGATTGGCAAACTTATAGCCTTTTCACGAGATTTGGACATAATGTTTACACTGACACTCTAACGAGGACAAGTAGCTGGGGTCTTTCAACCAACTGGAAAATAAAACGGAAACTGAATATCAACGTGAGTTATCAGAAAAATATCACTGACTCTAATAATAAACAGGAGCAAGACAATCTCTTCTCTATCATCACCTATACCCTACCCAACAATCACTCCTTGGCCTTAAGGGGCCGGTGGATGAAATATAAAGAAGGAACGGAGAAGGAGACCTCTCTTTACTTAAGCTATACCATCCCATTAAGAATACCAGTGGGCAAGAAAAAGAGAATAGGAGTGATGAAAGGAAAGATTTATGATGGAGAGAAACCTGAAAAACCCTCTCTTCCAAATGTTATTTTAACTGCCAATGGAGCCACAGCGGTAACTAACCGTAATGGCCAATTTATTTTCCCTGCTCTAAAACCAGGAAACTACTATTTACAGGTAGAAAAAGGTTCTATAGGGCTACAACGCACAACGAGTGAAAAAATACCGATGATTACTATAAAAGGTGGTGAAACGACCGAAGTTGAGATAGCTGTAGTGACCTCCTGCAGAGTTTCAGGAAAAATTATAATATATGCCCCCAGGAGTGAGATGGTCGATAAGGAACGATTTGATCTCGAAAATCTGAAAGAGATTGGTGGATTGGCCAATATCTTGGTTGAAGTTTCCAGAAGAGACGAAATATTGAGGCAGCTTACCGATGAAAAAGGGAGATTCTCTTTTGAAGATCTAAGACCCGGCAATTGGAGGCTGAAGGTGCACGAAGAAGAATTGCCCCCTCACCATTACCTTGAAAAAAAGGATTTTCAATTTGAACTCAAACCAGGAGAACAAAAGGAATTCGTGATAAAGGTCCTGCCTCGCATAAGGCCAATTCAAATTATCGAGGAAGGAGAGATCAAAGAAGAGAAGAAGTAAAGGTAACCTGACAAATCAAAGATAATTTTCAAAATCTCCTGGGGAAAAGGCAAAAAGGCCATCCCTATTAATCGATCGAAGGTGTTTAACCATGTCTGCCCTGTAGTAATTAAAAGGCCCAATCCTTGAAGAAGGCCATACCTTTCCCTCAATCACCAGATAAAATCGACTGAGAGATAGAAGAGATTCTTAAACCCCGACTCATCCACGGTGAATCTATTATGGACCCAAATCTCTTCCCCTGCCGATTTTATTTTTGATCCAGCTAAGATTATTCCAACCCACCAAGATTGTCTTATTGGATGAGATAAATACCTCTCGACGATTCTGCATTCCCATATTTTTATCCCTGTTTTTTAAAAACGCCACCAAAAACCAAAGTATTACAAAAAGAAAGAAGAGAAAGAAAGGGGGTGAAAAAATGGGAAAGATTTATGAAATCTACTTGAGAAACCAGCCATTCATAAAAACTCTGGCCCGGCGGTACTCAAAAATTGACCCTGCGGTAGGTTACGAAGATCTACTCAGTGAGGGATACATTGCCGTTGCAAATGCGCTCGATAACTTCAATTCCCAGAGTGATCTCACTTTTTCTTCCTACTTATGGTGGCATCTCCAGAAGAGGTTTCAGTCCGTTCTCGGGACTGATAAAGTTGTGGAAATGAGATATGAGGATGGAAGAACAGAGGTTCTCTCCTACAGAGAATTTTTACGGATAAAGAGGGGCTTGCCTGAGGGGACTGAATGGAGAGTCACTTCGCTTCTTTCTTCCTTTGAGAAATTAAATGAAGGAGAAAAAGGATGATGGAAGGATCTGAAGTTCTTAAAAATGCTGAATTGAGGCGAAAGGAAACGAGGTTTCTCCCGATGATAACACAGGGGATAAGAAAGTATTACTCTATTGAAGAGATGTCAAAGATTGAAAAACCTCAACCTTCCCTTGAAGATGTCCAGAACCGGGAGAGATCCTCTTTTGACCAAGTGTCACAACCTCAACCCCTTCTTGATGATGTGCCGTCACAACCTCAACCTCCCCTTGACCTTGTAACGTTACATCCTCAACCCCCCCTTGACCTTGTAACGTTACATCCTCAACCCCCCCTTGACCTTGTAACGTTACATCCTCAACCCCTCCCTGATCATGTGTCAGATGAAAGAAAGCCAAGAAAAGCTCTTATTCCTCTGGCTGCCTACATCATGCTCATTAAAGATGAGCAAAAGAAATCTCGTCAAGCTTTATATAGAGACTTTCATTCAGGGAAGCTTGGTCTTCCGGCAGAAGTTCTTTACAATGGAAAAAAGAGAAATTTCTTCGTTGAGGTTAATGACCCTAAAATAATGGAAAGAGCCATGATGCTCGAGAGAGAAAAGGAAATATTAAAAATGCTTGAGAAAAGGTTAAGTTACATTTATATCCAAGTTCCACTGAATATGTCTCAGGAGGTGGATTTAATTTCCTCCCCGGACAATCCCAGTTATAAACGGTTCCATGAATTTATTAGTCAAAGCTCGGGTGTGGTTTTGCGGATCAAAACCAATTCCAATCATATGCCATGCATCAAAAGAAGGATAAAAATCCGGAAGGAGGATTATCAGAAGGTTTTAGAGATTGCAAAGGCTAATGACCTGAGCGTGGGTAAAGTGATAGTCGCATTTCTCAAAAGTTACTTCCAGGTAGAATAGAATATAAAATTTCTGAAAAAAACCAAACAAAGGAGGAGAATATGGAGATATGTCACTTAGCAGTTGACGGTTTGAAGGCAAACCCAGAGAATCTTTTTAACCCCCTCACATCTTACGAGTATGAGGATTTGAGGGAAAGTATTGCCAGGTATGGGGTTCAGGTTCCGCTGATTGTTGCTCCGGCGGAAGATGGTTTTTATACCGTAATTTCTGGCAATAACCGCTTAAGAGTTGCGAAAGAGATCGGAATAAAGACACTTCCCTGTAGCATTCTCGAAACCGCGTCAATTGAGGGGGCCTTGGATACGGATATATTCAGGCGCCACCTGAGTCCGGAAGAGAGAGCCGATTATAAAGCCCTCAAGGAGGCAAAATGTGAGGAAGTTTTAGAAAAGGAAACGAAGAAGAAGCTTCATCCTGAACTGTTTGAACAATATAAAAATGGTTTAATCAGTCGTAAATTCGCCATCGAGGTAATGAAGCTTAACATGGAGGAACAAACCTCTCTGCTTAATTCACTTTCTCGACCCGTAGAAACCGTGGAGCATGCACACGAAATTTCAACCGAAGATGAAGAGGCCTCCGGACTTGGGGAAGAAATTGTTCGTCTCAATAAGATTCTTGATGAAAAAAACGGCAAGATAAAGGAGTTGAAAAAATGGAAAGAGGAAAACCAAGAAAAGATAGTAGAGAAACTCGATGAGCTAAATAAGGAGAAGGCCAAGGCGAGCGAGGTAGTGAGGGGGGAGTTCGAGAAAGAGGTCAAAAACCTCATGGAAACCAATGAGAAACTTGCAAAACAGATCAAATCAAAGCAGGGAGAGATAAAGGCGCTTGAAGAGGAGAAGGAGAAGTCCAAGAGGAATCTCTCAGACAAGGAGATTGAAGTAAAGGCCGGAAAGGTCTTGGTTGTCGAAGAAGAAAGAAAGTATATGGTAAACATAGTGATTTATCGTTTGGATGAGATGCTCGAAGGGATTCAAAGGATACAAGAACACCTGGACAAACACGATGACCTTTCAAAGAGAATGGAAGGTCTGGCCCTCGACAAAATCGGGTATATTTTCGATGAATTGGGAAAACTCTCAAACAGAATAAGTAAAAATATTCAACAGGATACCTTTTTACAGAAAGAGATGCGAATTTGATCAATAAAAAGATAAGAGCCATCATTACGCCCCTCCCTGGAGAAGGCTGAAGAATTATCTCCGCTCCCCCTCCCAATGCGGGAGATTCCAGCTTCAAGGGGGATCTCCCGCCCCTTCTTTTTTAGTTCTTCTCCCAAGACCAGAGTAATACTTCTAATGCAAGGATATTAAAGATTACCCTCAGAGGATAGCTATTGATCCAGGTCAAAGTGGGTCATCTTGTGCCTGTTATGGTGGTAAAAGCCCTGCCCGATCATGATTCCCTTCTCACCATTGTTGCGGGCACAGAGCTTATGGCCCTTCTTCCGAAGAGTTATGCAAACAGGACATACAGAGTGGGAGACAATACCCTCGCCTCCATCTATTCTATCGATGGAGCCAGGATAATCCTCTCTCAGAGGTCATCGCAATACTTTCGCAAGCTCACGGAGTTACTCCTTTCTCCTCTTCTCCAGGATGGAAGGATCGAGGTGAAGAGGGCGGCTACAGCGCTCAATGCACGATTTGCAAAGGTTTCCATAAAGAGTCTTAACGGGGAGGATCCTCTTTCAGTCTCCATTCCATACCTCAAATATCTCAGGCGCTATACGGATGATACCATTACCCTGGTTAAATTTTCTCATGACCTAAGGGAGTATGTGGTTAATTCTCTCTCCCCTGCCCCAAGAGAGAGGGTGAAAAAAGTAATACATTTTCAGACGCTGAGGGAGGTTCTTGTAAGGGTTGAGCCTCAATATCTCGGTTTATTTTTAGGGAAAGGGGGGATGAATGTAGCTGTTTCGTCGAAGCTGGTAGGGGTAAGCATCAAAATTGATGCGGTTTAGGGAGCACTTTAGAAAAGTGCTTCCCTTTAAACTTTTCGGAAGTCACCCGAAAGGGAGATGTGGGTCAAAAACAAAAAGCCCCGCCTGGAGCGGGACTAAAAAAGGAGGAAAAGATGGATGCAGTTATTCAAAGGGATGAAATAAGGAATGGGAGAGCAAGTAACAGGGAGGCGATTATTGAGCGAAAGCTCAGGCTTGTCGAAAATCCATCAAGCATCGTCATTGCTCCAAAGACGAGAGAGGGACACACATTTGTAAAAATCCTTTTTGCCTTTGACCGGGCGGTCAGCAGAATCAGGCTTAGGGCCGGGACCTATATCAAGGTTCAGGATGCGGTGTCCTGCCTCAAGCAGGCAGAGGGTTTTATTGCAAGGCTAAACGAACTTATCCTCTCTCTCGGGGACGGCAGGGCTGTTTTTGGATCCTATTTTGAGGATCCGGAAACAAAGAAGATGCTTGCCGGGAGGCTTTCAACTTACATTATTCTTCCCCGAACGAGCGAGGGGAAAGAGGTTGCGCTGATGATCAAAAGGCTCGACCCCGCTATCCTTCAGTTTCGAAGTATATGCACGGACTTTGCGAGGTCGGAGGAGATCCTAAGAAATCTAATCGAAACAATAATGAACTTCGACATGATGGTTCAGGGGCTCTCCTCATTGGCAAGTATCCCCTATGACCCGCCGAGGGACCTTGGAACATTGTTAAAACTCTCTTCCCCCGTGGATCAATCGCTGGAGACTCATGTCGAAGACTCGACTCTGCGAGAGGAAGAGGCTCCCCCAAAGAAGGGGCGAAAGTCCGGAGGAATGGCTTGAGGGCATCCCTTCCGGTTCTTATCACTGTCCTGGTCCTTATTCTCCCCGTTAATCTCTTCGGGTTCTGTTTCGAGGAAGCGGGGGAGCTTTATGGAATCTCCCCCCTTCTTCTTCATGCCATTGCAGGGGTTGAATCTAATTTTAATCCCAATGCCTTTAACAGGAATTCAAACGGATCTTACGATTTTGGGATCATGCAGATCAACTCCTTCTGGGCGAAAGAGATCGGGATGAGAAGCTGGCTTACGCTTGGTGATCCCTGCGCCAATATTAAGACCGGGGCCTGGGTGCTCTCTCGCTGCATTGAGCGCTATGGTTACACCTGGGAGGCAGTGGGCTGTTACAATGCCCGATCACCACGGAAAAGGGTGGTATATGCAAACAGGGTTTACAAAAAACTAAAGGAGTTGAGCGGGGGTAGGTAGTATGTTTAAAAACCTGACTGTAAAACAGAAGCAGAGGGGGCTTGCCATTGGGCTGGCCGCTCTCTTTCTCGGATTGATTCTCTTGGGCTCCTATTGCAGCGAACAGACGAAAGAAACCAGGGTCCAGGAAAAGAAAAAATCGTCAAAAAAGATGACTCTCCTTACGGACCGGGTTGAAAAGGACCTCTGGATTGCGGCGGAGGGTCAAAACATCAAGGCCCTTGAAAAGAGCAACGAAGAACTCCGGTCAAAGTTTGAGCAACTTACGAAGGAGCTTGACGATACCCGTAAGGATATTAAGAAGAAAGAGTCAGCGCCAAAGCTTCCCCCTGTTCCTCCCCCAAGACCGATCCAGGAGAGGTCCGGTAGAAAGACTGATCCTGACTTTCCCCCGCCTGAAGAATTCGCCCCCTTTTCTCCTGCAAAGCCTTCAGCGTCACAGAGGGCGGAAAAAGAGAGGGAAAAAAGAATTGAGCCTCAGCCTCCCACCGGTTCATCAATAAAAGTCTTTAAGGAGGAAGTCCCAAAAGAGAAGAAGGAGCCGGATAAGAAGTCCCGTAAGGATCGCAAAAAGGATGAGGCAACCTGGCTTCCTTCGGGAAGCTTCATGAAGGCGGTGACCCTTAGCGGTCTCGATGCTCCAACTTCAGGGGGCAGCCAATCCGAACCTTATCCTGTTTTGCTTGGCATCACGGACCTCTCGGTTCTTCCCAATCGGTTCAGGATGAATCTCCGGGAATGTTTCATCATTGGTGCGGGATATGGAAATCTTTCGGATGAGAGGGCCTATATCCGGACAGAGACGCTCTCCTGTGTGAGAAGTGATGGCGCCGTGGTCGATGTCTCGCTCAAGGGGCATGTTGTCGGCGAAGATGGAAAGCTTGGCATGAGGGGAAGGCTGGTGAGCAAGCAGGGTCAGAAGATTGCGATGGCTCTCGTTGCAGGTATGCTTGGGAGTTTCGGAGACGCCTTTCGCCCGCAGACGGCGAGCGTGGTTCAGCTCGATCCAAGTAAGTCCGGGATATTCCGCAACGACCCCGCGGATATTCTCCAGGCGGGAGCCCTCGGCGGCGCTGGAAGCGCCCTAAACAAGGTCGCTGAATACTATCTCAAGATGGCGGATAAGGTCTTTCCAATCGTGGAGGTTGACGCAGGCAGAGAAGTCGAGGTGATTGTGCTCAAGGGGCAAGAGCTTAAAATTCAAGGAGGAGGATGATGATGAGTGTGCCGAGCAAAGCTTATGAGTTCTTGTAGGTGCAAGTCCTATTTGGGTAAAGGTTAGCCACCAGCCCAACACTTAATTCCACATTTAGCCTGTTAAGCGAGTAATCGGCTTAGCTGGCTGGATGGTGCGGGAAGCGGGAGGTATCGAACCATAGTGAAAGCGAACCGATTGAGCCCCGAAATCTTCCAGCGTGTCGGAGGCCGATACTGTTCATTAAGGAGCAGGCAACATTCTTGCAACCGCAAGAGGCGAGGTTGTGAGAACCCGACGGGGTCGTGCAGCCAACAAAATATTTGATCCAGCGGGTGAGAGACCCGTCTTGGCAATTTGTCCGTTTCGGCTAAGTAGATATATTCGACATGCTGGATGGTAACAGACAGTATGAAAGCTCGAATGTAAACGGCCAGACCGCTCTTTGAAGTGGGAACGACTCAGGGGTCTATCAATCTGGGAAGCCTTAGCATAAAGCGAAGACTGCCAGCCGAAATTCGGGTCTTGCGTGAAGTCGTTTGCAGGATTGTTCAGGGGGTCTACCTATTATGGACTCCATAGGGAAGACTGAAACATTTGGCAGATTCAAACGGACGATAAACTGTCAGATGCTCCTGCGGTGAAAGGGTCAAGGCGTCTCAGAAGGGGTCAAATATCAAAGTTGGGAAGGTCCTATTCAACAAGGGCTGTTGATATAAGTTGGATAAACGAAATTCAACAGGCGAATAGGACTGGCGGATGAGCCTGTATGAGCAATGAAGTCTCTGTAATGGGGATGGAGCAAAGGGGCTCTGGGCGATAAACTCTACAGCAGGAACCCTCTGCCAGACACAGAACTGGGAACAGATGATAACAGATGGCTGTAGATATGCTTAATGCAAACTGGGAGCAGGAAGGCATTGAGAAGAATTATCGTTTGTAGCCGTATTGGGGAAATCCCACCGTACGGAATTTTAGAGGGGGCGATGGAAACGGAGCAGGGTTGAGATATTGAGGCACTGTCAACCGAAAGGGGCAGAAACGGATAGGCTTAACCTAAACTATTCGCGCCATTGCTCTACTCGACTGAGAGGATGGTGAGATATCAAATGGAACTCATAGGAACTCGGGAGGGCCGATGTACTCCCTAAGAGAATGCTGTGACAAGCCTATAGACGGTAAGGATCGGCAAGACATTATACATTGGCCGTCGGACTACCTCGTAGTATCGGAGAAGTTCGTGAAAGCGGATGGAGAGAAGGGGGTAGCGGTAATGCAAAGGGGTTCAAGGGAGACATCTGCTGGGCGCACAGAACTGGGGTTCAGATGGTAACGAAGCTTGAATCTCTAACTCTACGAGCCAGAGAGAATCCGAAGTGCAAATTTACCTCATTGGCACATTTGCTGTCGGAGGATTTTCTCAAGGAATGTTTCCGGGAGCTGAAAAGGGATAAGGCTTCAGGGATCGATGGGGTAACGGTTCAGGGGTATGAGGTCAACTTAGAAGACAACCTCAAGGATTTAGTGGGAAGGTTGAAAGCGAAGCGGTATCGGCCCCAACCGGTAAGGCGAGTGTATATTCCCAAGCCTGACGGGAGTAAGCGGGGATTGGGGATACCGGCAGTGGAAGACAAGATTGTTCAGATGGGGATCAAGAAGATACTTGAGGCGATCTTTGAGGTAGACTTCATGGATGTATCTTATGGATTTCGACCTAACCGAAGTTGTCACGATGCCTTGGATGTGCTGGACAAAGCGATCATGACCAAGCCCATCAACTATGTGGTGGATATGGATATTGAGAAATTCTTTGATACCATAGACCACGGGTGGCTGATGAGATGTTTGAGGGAAAGGGTCATTGATACAAGCTTATTGCGGCTCATCGTCCGTTTCTTGAAGGCGGGAGTAATGGAAGAGGGCAAGTATGTGGAGGTTGACAAAGGGACTCCCCAAGGGGGAATCATCAGCCCGATACTGGCAAATATCTATCTTCATTACATTTTAGACTTGTGGTTTGAGAAGGCGGTCAAGAGACAGTTAACGGGGTATGTTGGATTGATCCGTTATGGCGATGATTTCGTTGTTTGCTTTCAAAGAGGCGATGAAGCAAAAGCCTTTGAGGAGATGTTGAAGCAACGGCTGGATAAGTTTGGGTTAAGAATAGCCGAGGGCAAATCGAGAGTCATCGGGTTTGGTCGTTGTGAGTGGGAGAAGGCACAGCAGGAAGGCAGGAAGGTGGCGACTTTTGATTTCCTGGGATTTACGCACTATTGCGATAAGACCAGGAGAGGGAAATTCAAGTTAGGGCGAAAGACAAGCAGCAAGAGATTCAGGCAGAAGGTGAAAGCAGCAAATCAGTGGTTGAAGAGGGTACGAAACCAAGTGACGTTAGCAGAGTGGTGGAAGGTGTACAGGTTAAAATTGCTTGGGCACTACCGCTACTACGGGATCAGTGGAAATATGCTGGCATTGAGGGGGTTCTTCAAAGAGACATCAGCGCTCGCATACAAATGGATAAACCGGCGGAGTCAAAAGAAGAGCTTCACCTATGCCCAATACCGTAACTTTAAGAAATACAATCCTTTGCCTGAACCAAAGATATATCACCTGACCTATACTCTGTCCTCGCATTGAGGAAGTATTACCGAAGAGCCGAATCTGGGAAATCCGGACGTTCGGTTCTGTGAGGGGCGTTAAGTAACCGAAAGGAGGTTATAAAAGATGTCTACTCGACAAAAAACGGTATTCCTGATGTTTTTTATTCTCTTATTTTCGACGGCTTCGTTGGCGGAAGTCCCGAAGGAGAGTATTGAAAAGATGCTCCCTGGTTCTATCAGGATCGACAGTTTCAGGTTTGACAAGGAGTTAAGGCTCTATGAGGTTGTCTCCCAGGGGCAGGTTTTCTACATCACTGAGGATTTGAAATTTTTGATCGTTGGAAATGTGATTGACCTGAAAAACCTTCGTAACCTTACGGCCGATAAGGTCAGGGGCATTAGGAAGGTTGAATTCGCCTCCCTTCCCAAGGAGGACGCAATAAGAATCTCTGGAGGCAAGAGGGCGATTGCCGTATTTACCGATCCCGATTGTTCTTTCTGCAAGAAGCTTCATGGAGAGCTTAAGAAACTAAAAGACACCTCGGTCTATATCTATCTCTTCCCCGTAAGCGATGAGGGAAGAAAAAAATCTATTCAGATCTGGTGTTCAGGGGAGAGGGCGCAGGCCATTGAGGTCGCTTTCAATGGAGGAAGTCTTAAACCGGCAAGCTGCCAGAATCATCCTGTTGACCGGATCCTCTCCCTGGGAAGAAAGTTATTCATCAATGCAACGCCAACGATCATTACGGACGGAAATGAGATCATTAATGGCTATGTGGACTCAGGAAAGATTCAGGCGATTCTCGATAAGGGTTTGAAAGGAGAATGAGATGTTGAGGCTAATTTCAATAATTTCTCTTCTATTAATACTGACCTCCTGTTCGCCGAAGTATGCCTGCAAGGACAGAGTAGATATTGATGGAGAAAAATGCGATCCCATCACAACCGTCTATGAGAAAAAAATGATCGGGAAAGATGGAGTTTCGCCGGGAGAGGAAAAAGAGGTCTCGCCGAAAAAGAAGGAGGCGGTTTCAACCAGGGAAAAGACAAAGGTCTCCTCTCCTGAAGATGTTGAAACTGTCAGAAATCTTTCTATCGAGGATGAGAAGCCTTTAAGGCTTCCGCCAAGGGTTGTCAGGATATGGGTGGCTCCCTGGGAGGATATGGATGGGGATCTCCACCAGAACTCTTATATCTACAGTGAAATCTCTCCCAAGCGTGGCAGGTGGCTCTTTGGGGAGAAGGAGTTGTTATCCACTCAACCAATGCTTCACCCCCTGGGCAAGATTGGCGATGATTCCCGGAAGGCTGAAAGCGATAAAAAGGGGAAGCAGGAGAAGCAGGGGGAGATAAAGGAAATCGATTTAAAACCGAAACCCCAGGCTCCGCAAAGAAATATTCAACCTGACCCAAAAACTCCAAAGTAATACTAAAAGTATATGGGGGGCGCTTTTTACTAGAGATCTTCCCTGGTCGATCTTCTTTCGACCTTACCAATCCACTCCCCCTTATGATGGGGTGAATCCAGTAAGAAAGGAGGTGAAAAAGGTATGTATAAGCGGATGGCGTTTCTTGGTGTCTTTATGGTGATGCTTTTTGCTGGGCGTGCCCTGGCGGGGACTGGGGGGACGGAATTTCAGGAAATCTACACAACCCTGACCGACTGGACCACCGGTTATCTCGGTAAGGCAATGGCCGCAGGTCTTTTCCTTACGGGCATGGCAATTGGCATCATCAGGCAGTCCCTGATGGCTATTGTCTTAGGAATTGCTGGTGGAATGGCTGTGCATTACACGCCCAATATCATCGATGCAGTAGTCACGGCTCTGATTTAGCAACCTCTTCCGGGATGGAGTCCCGCTATAGCGGGATTCCATCCCGCCTCTAACTTTTCTGACCCTATGGAAGCGCTAAAAGCCCAAAGAATAATGCTCCAAAGACAACCCCTTTCGGAGCTTCTCCCTTATCTTTCGTATGATCCTGAGACGGGCATTTACGGCCTAGACCAGGGCGTCGGTTTTCTTTTTAAGTGCAGTCCTCTTATTTTTGCAAACGATGAGACTGCAAAGGTTATGAGGGGACTACTTGAGTCCTCCTTTCCTCCCGGAAGTTCAATCCAGTTCATGCTTTTTGCATCCAGGCGTATTCGTTCTGTTCTTGATAGCTATGTTCTTTCGCGGGAAAACACTCACGGCGATTCCATCTATTCGGAAATGGCAAGAAGAAAGAGGGATTTTATCCTCAGGGGCCGGGAGAAATCGCTTTTTAAGGGATTTGACCTCAGAGTGAGGGATTTTTGTCTCTACGTCTCTTTTGTCGTGCCAACCGCAAAAACCCCGGCGGATTACAGGGAGGCCCTCGATAAGACAAGAGGAATGAAGGAGACGGTGGAGAGAACCCTTAGCACAGCGCATCTGCATCCTTCCAATGTGGATCCTACCGGGCTTATCAACCTTCTCTTTGAACTTCTAAATCCGAATCATTCAATAGACGAGCCTGCCCAGTGGAGTCCAAATATTCCCATAAAGGACCTGGTGATGTGCTCTGACACCGAGGTCAAGGCAGAGAAGGATCATCTGAATTTGGATGGAAAGATCTGTAAAAGCTTCACGGTCAGGCAGTATCCCGAACAGTGGGATATTTCCAGGGGGATCGACTTCTGCGGCAGTCTCTTTCAGAACGTAAAGCAGATTAACGCTCCATTTCTCATATCCCTAAACTGCGAGTGGCCCGATGTGGTCAAGGAGACGAATGCAATAAGGAGAAAGGCCATGGCCGCCAGCTACCAGGCCTTTGGTCCCCTCGGTAAGTTTTTTCCGAAGCTCTCGATGAAGAAGGATCATTTTGATTCATTTCTTGTAAGCCTTGAGGACAGGGAGACGCCTTTCTTCGGCTATCTGAACATCTTCTTTTACGGAGACGATCAGGATCATGCCTCTGAGGTCTCAGGCGCGATTCAATCTATTTTTCGTTCTATCGGGTTTATCCTCCAGGAGGATACCTATATCATGCTTCCCCTCTTTCTCCAGATGCTTCCGATGGGTTATCTGCCCGGCGC
>JAGXTA010000033.1 GCA_018333535.1 Deltaproteobacteria bacterium
CCCACTTTACTGCTTCTGTTCAACTCCACAATGTCCGGGGCTATTATCTCATAAAGCCTCGGATTCTCATTCAAGATCGTATCGATTAATGCCAATTCCGGATCTAATGCCCAGAACGGTTTCTCTAACTTCAACCTCAGATCATTGAGTATCTTCATCCTCCTCCTCCTGCAACTTGATTTTTGTGATAATCTCGTCTAACGTATTGTAATACATCATGTTGCAGTTTATAAACAGACTCTAATTATATACACGTCGGTAACACGGGTTCGACTCCCGTTGGGACCACCAAGATTCAGAAGAGTCCTTTTAAGCTCTCTTTCATCCCACAGAAACCTTTCTGCTTTTCATTCCAATCAAGTCGGTCCGAAATAGATTATGTAGAAAATAAGTCTCAAATCCCCCCATCCCCTCTTTACTAAAGGGGGGATTAACAATTTTCATGGTTCGAGAGTGGCCCCCCGGCCATGAGGGATTAGTTAAAAAAAGGGCTTGACATTATGTTTACGATCGTATAAAAATTGTTTCGTATGATTGACAACCGGTATCCAGGAGGAATGCATGGGCGTCCCTTATTATGGTTATCATGGGAGGCTTTTACGGATCGATCTTACGAACCAATCTTTTAAAGAAGAAGCCATCTCCATAGATGATCTCAAACTTTTCTGGGGCGGGAGGGGGCTGGGCGCGGTCCTTCTCTTCAGAGAATTGCCTCCCAAGGTCGATCCTCTTTCTCCGGAAAATTTGCTCATCTTTTCCACGGGTCCTTTTTGTTCGACAGGGGTTCCTGGCAGCAATCGTTTTCTACTCCATACAAAGTCCCCCCTTACCCATTTATACCTCTTTTCAATCTCCGGGGGAAATTTTGGAGGAGATTTTAAATCGACGGGTTATGATGCGTTGATTATCCAGGGGAAATCTGAAAAACCCGCCTATCTCCATATCGAAGAAGGGATGGTCTCGTTTAAGGATGCCTCACACCTCTGGGGTTTGGATACGGAAAATACGCAGGAACTGATCCGCTCAGAAAATCACGATCCTGGATTGGGAATAACTTGTATCGGGCCAGCAGGGGAAAACGGTGTCCTCTATTCCTGTTTGATCAACGAGAGGAGAGCCCTGGGCAGGGGCGGGGCAGGGGCTGTGATGGGTTCTAAAAACCTCAAGGCCATTGCTGTTCATGGAAAGGCCAAGGCCTCTCTTTCCGACCCCGATCTTTTCAATAAGACGGTAAAATTGGCCTTCAAGGAGCTTCAGGAGAATCCACTCACTTCAAAAGTCCTTCCAGCCTTTGGAAGTGTAGGGACCCTCGCCCTCCTCAAGGAATCGGGAACGCTTCCTGAAAACAACTGGCAGACCATTTCAGGGGAAGAGGCCGCTTCCCTTCTCGGAGAGAAACTCAGATCAGAATTTTTAGTGAAGGACTTAGTCTGTGCTCCAGGCTGTCCTGTCCGCTGTAGTAAACTCTATCTTGTTCGAAAAGGTCCCTATGCTGGTAGCTTGAGCGAAGGACCTGATTATGAAACTGTTTACTCTTTTGGCTCATGTTGCGGGGTTTACGACTACGGGGCAATCATCCATGCCGATGCAATGTGTGATCGCTTGGGCCTCGATACCATCTCTGCAGGGGTGAGCATTGCATTTGCCATGGAATGTGCTCAAAAGGGGATTATCCCCTTGGAGCCTGAGAAGGGGTTGAGACTGCAGTTTGGAAATGCAGAAACGGTATTAAAGCTCCTGCATTCCATTGCCTTCCGCAATGGATTTGGGGAGGTTCTTGCTCAGGGGACGATGAGGATGGCTGAGCAATTTGGAAAGGGGTCGAAGAGTTTTGCCATGCATGCCAAAGGCATGGAATTGGGAGGTTATGATCCAAGGGGTATGAAGGCGATGAGCCTTGTCTATGCCTGTGGTCCAAGGGGAGGATGCCATCATGCCGGTGGTTTTCCAGTCTATTTGGAGCTCAAAGGTGAGATGGATCGATTTACAGAAACCGGCAAGTCTGCTCTCGTGGCAGGAACGAGGAATCGAAGGACAGCCATCTGTGATTCGGCCTCTCTCTGTGCCTTTGTTGCCGTAGGCCTAAAGGACGAAACTTTGGCCTCCCTTCTCTCCTCCATTACTGGATTTTCTGTAGAAGCCAAGGATCTCTATACTGTTGGAGATCGAATCAGTTGTCTGGAAAGGGCCTTCAATGTCCGTGAAGGCTTGCGAAGGGATGACGATCGACTTCCCGAAAGAATCACTCATGAACCTATCCCGACAGGACCCAGTCAAGGTCAACTCGTCCACGATCTCGAAAAGATGAAAGATGAGTTTTATCAGGTCTGTGGATGGGATTTAAAAACAGGAATTCCGACTAGGGAGCGTGTTGAGAACTTGGGAATCCCTTGGATTCTGGATGATATATCATAACGATTTCTTTGTTTATTAAAAGGAGGAAGTGATTGATGAAGATGATTGAACAAATTCAGAATGTGGCAGTGATTGGGACAGGAACAATGGGACCTGGTATTGCGCAGATCTTTTCCCAGAGTGGCTTGAAAGTCATCCTTTACGATATTAAGGTGGAGCAACTGGAGAAGGCCACGCAAACGATTCAGAATAACCTGAAGACCTTTGTAGGGACAGGATCGATTACCTCAAAAGAGGCTGAAGAGACCCGTCAGAGGATCACGACCACCTCCAATTTAAAAGAAGCTGCCCAGGCTGCAGATTTTGTCCTTGAAGCTGTTCCAGAGGTTCTGGACATCAAGAAGTCTGTATTTAGTGAACTCGATCGTTTGTGCCCTCCGGATGTCATTCTGGCAACCAACACCTCTGGATTGAGTATTACAGAAATCGCCAAGGCAACCCAATTTCCCCAACGCGTGGTTGGGATGCATTGGTGGAATCCCCCTATCATTATTCCTGCCATCGAGGTCATTAAAGGGGAATTGACCGGGGAAGAGACCGTCAATATTACGAAGGCGCTGGTCACTAAGATCAAAAAGATTCCAATTCTTGTTCAAAAGGATGTTCCTGGTTTTCTTGGGAATCGAATGCAATATGCCTTGATGAGAGAGGCGATCGCTTTGCTCAACGAAGGAGTGGCAAGCGCTGAGGATATTGACATGATGATCAAAGCGGGAATCGGTTTTAAATTCCCGGTCATGGGGCCTTTGGAGACCATTGATATGGCCGGACTGGATATTTTTTATAGGGTCTCTCAGTACCTGTACGGAAAATTAGATGCCTCCCCCTCTCCTCCTGCGATCGTCAAGGAAAAAGTGGAGAGGAATGAATTGGGATTGAAGAGCGGAAAAGGGTTTTATGATTATAAGGATGTCAACATCCAAAGCCTCATGGCAGAACGGATCAAGAAGCTTCTGATCATCCTCCGGGAGATCAAAATGTGAGGCCGAAGGCTTGACAAGTCGTTTCTAATTGGATAGGAAATGTTTCGGTCTGTGAACTCTTTTGGGTGACCTATGGGAATCGAAGTCCATCTCTTCATGAACATGATGAATGGTCTCGTCTGGGGCCTGATCATCGCTCTCATCGCCCTGGGCTTGGTCCTCATCTTTGGCCTCATCAAGATCTTAAATATCTCTCATGGCGAATTCTATATGCTGGGGGCCATCTTCGGATGGTATCTGATTCAATATACACAGAATTTTTGGCTTGCCCTTGTCCTCTCCCCACTCTTGGTGGCCGCGATCGGGCTCTTCATCGAATGGGGGATACTGCGGCCCACTGAGGATAAACCCATTAAGACCTTGATCGTCACCCTGGGCATCTCTCTCATCCTGCAGTATACAGTCTACTGGTTTTACGGTGGGAGCCCCCAACGGATTGTTGAACCTTTCCAATATCACTTAACTCTTTTCGGATCAGGCTATTCAGGCTATCGAATCTTTGTCGCCATCCTCTCCATGGCAGTAATTGCCTTACTTGGGCTTTTTCTCCAGAAGACCCGAATCGGACTCTGGATCCGTGCCGTAAAGCAAGACCAGGAAATGGCGATTGCTGTTGGAATCCCAACCAAAAAGGTGATCATGATCACCTTCGCCTTGGGCTCATTCTTAGCGGCATTAGGAGGAATCCTCGCGGCTCCGATTTTTTCGGTCGATTTTCTAATGGGTTTAGAAATTTTACCGACTGCCTTCATGGTGGTCATCATCGGAGGTCCTGGAAATCTCATGGGGGCATTGGGAGCCAGCATCTTAATTGCAGAACTTGAGGGGATCTCATCGGTGTTCGTCAGTCCGACCATCTCCCGTGTTCTTTCTTTGGTATTGATGTCCATCGTTTTATTAAAGAGGCCTGAAGGAATATTTAGCAGGGCTCGGAGATAAACATTTCCATGATGACACGAAGATTCTGGTTTTTATTCTTTCTTGTTTTTCTCATCCTCCTCTCCCTCCCATTGTGGGGGAGTTCCTTCTATATGTTCCTGGTAACCGAGATCATCGCCCTGAGCCTCTTTGCCATGTCCTTCGACCTGATTTATGGCTTTACAGGAATGCTCAGTTTAGGACATGCAACCTTTTTCGGCACAGGTTCCTATATTTTTACCCTCAGCATCCTTCACTGGCAGTCTAATCTCTGGGTTTCCCTCTTGCTGGCCATCATTGGTTCTGCCATCATCGCCTGGGTTATAGGGTTTTTTGCTGTCCGCGCCAGGGGAACGAATTTTATCGTGATTACCATCATCTTCTCTCTCGTCATCTTTTACCTTTCCTTCTACTATAAATCTATTACCGGAGGCGATGATGGGCTTCCCCTAAAGGTCCCAGACCTTGGGCTGGGATTTCTAAGCATCTCCATTCATGATAATCCAATGGCGAATTACTATTTGGTCTTAGCTATTGTAAGCCTTTGTTACCTCTTTTACTGGCGACTCATCGCTTCCCCGATGGGCAGGCTTTTCCTGGCCATCAAGAGCAATGAGGAGAGAACCCAGTATATTGGGTTCAATACGCTTAAGTATCGATTAATCTCTTTCGTCATCTCCGGGGCCTTCTCAGGACTCTCGGGAGCCCTTTACTCGATGACCACCCATTACACCAATAATAAACTTCTTCACTGGACCACCTCTGTCGATGTCGTGGTATGGACCATTGTTGGAGGAGCTGGAACACTCATCGGGCCTATCATGGGAGCGTGGATCTTCACATTTTTTAGGGAGTTTATCAGTTTCCATTTTAAGCAATATCCTATTGTGATTGGAATGGTCCTCATCTTCTTCATCATTTTCGTTCCCCAGGGTATTCTTGGCTATCTTCTGGGGTTGATTAGACGCGAGAGGAAATAGGGATGTCAGAATACCTACTGGAGACTAGACTTCTGACCAAACGATTTAAGGGAGTCGTTGCTGTTGACCGTGTCGATTTTCACCTGATGAAAGGAAAACTGCATGCCATCATCGGGCCTAACGGTGCGGGGAAGACTACCTTTTTCAATTTGGTGACCGGAGGACTCTCCTCTACGGAAGGACGCATTTTTTTTCAAAATGAGGAGATTACCCACCTTCCTTCCCACGAGATCTCGAAGAGGGGGGTCGCCCGGACCTTCCAGATTACGAGCATCTTTCGGGATTTGACCGTGAAAGGGAATATATGGATTGGGGCACTCTCATGCAAACGTTTTGTCGGTCCTTTCTCAGAGGCGTCTCGAATCCTTGACCTCCAATCGAAAACGGAGGAGATCATGGGTCTTCTCAACCTTCAGGACAAACAGTCTGTGGTCGCTGAGAACCTCTCCCACGGAGATCAGCGCCTCCTCGAGATTGGCATTGGTCTCAGCACAGAACCTCATGTCCTTCTCTTAGATGAGCCCACAGCAGGGATGAGTGCAGAGGAGTCGACCCGGACCGCTGAACGGATCAAAAAACTCTCTGAGAAAATTACTATCCTGATCATCGAACATGATATGGATGTAGTAATGGGAATCGCCGATTTAATCACGGTGTTCGATCAGGGCAGAGTGATTGCGGAAGGCTCTCCTACAGAGATACAGGAGAACCCCGCTGTACAGGAAGTCTATCTCGGAACTTAGTATGGACTCCATCCTCAATCTGCAAGAGATTCATACGTTCTATGGAAAAAGTCACATCCTTCATGGGATCACCTTGGCGGTTCATGAGAACGAGATCGTTTGCCTCCTAGGCAGAAACGGTGTAGGAAAAACAACCACCCTCAAAAGCATTATGGGATTGACTCCGGCCAATAGAGGGAACATCTTTTTTCAGGGGAGAGACATTACCCGGATACAGGACTATCTCATCCCGCGACTGGGCATTGGTTATGTCCCTCAAGGAAGGCATATTTTTCCGGATCTCACTGTGAGAGAAAATCTCAAGATCGGGATCGTGGGCAATAAGGTTCAGGTGAAAACCTATGAGGAGATCTTCAGTTATTTTCCAATTCTGAGAGAGAGGTTGAATCAACTCGGGGGGACACTCAGTGGTGGAGAACAACAGATGCTGGCCCTCGCCAGGGCTCTGGTACCTAACCCGACACTAATCCTGCTCGACGAGCCCACGGAGGGTCTGATGCCCAGAATGGCTAAATTAGTTGTGGAGATCATTCAAAAAATTAATCGTACAGGAGTTTCCATCCTCTGGGTGGAGCAGAAACTGGTCACCGTAACAGAGGTGAGTCACCGGATCCATCTGATCAGTAAGGGAAGGGTAGAATATCAAGGGACCCCCGGGGAATTGATTCAGAATCGAGAGATTCAGTTGCGTTACATAGGGGTGAAGGTTTAAAGCCTTTCGGTTTAAAAATTCTTTTAAAAGGAGGGAAAGATGGAAAAGAAGAAGAAAAGGATTTCGCGAAGAAGATTTCTTAAGGCAATGGGGACAGGAGCGGCACTGCTCTCGGCAGAACCGTTCGTAAGGCCCTTGGGAGGCTTCTGGGCACAGGAAAGATCTCCTATTATCATCGGCCATCAGTGCGATTACACGGGGTTCTTAGCAGGATGGGGTTACTGGATGGATATGGCTGCAAAATATGCCATCAAATTGATCAACGATGCCGGTGGTATTGCTGGTCGAAAAGTAGAATATGTGATGGAAGATACGGCCAGTGACCCAGCTACAGGGACGAGAAAATTGAGATCTTTGATCCAAAGGTTGAACGCCGATTTTGTAATCGGGTGCATTCATGCTGGCCCTGCCACAGGTAGTCTCCCCGTAGCCAAGGAACTTAAAACCGTTTACTTTATGCAGTCCAGCTCAGATGAAGTGATCACAAAATTTGGAAGTCGCTACACCTTTATGGGGGGTGGCGTTGAACTTAGCAAGATCAACTATGGGGTGCCGTGGGCTGTTAAAAATCTGGGGAAAAAGTTCACTTTCTGTGCCTATGATATGGCATGGGGCTATACCCATGTGAATGGTTCCACTCCCATTATTGAAAAGATGGGAGGAAAGGTTCTTGATAAGATTTTTATCCCTCTTGGTACAAAAGATTTCTATCCTTATCTCGGCAAAATCCCTCCCGAAACAGAGGTTCTTTATGGTGTTTTTTCAGGACCCCCGGCTCTTGGCTTCCTCACACAGACCTATGAAATTGGACTTCATAAAAAGATGAAGCGGTATGTGGATGTGGGAGTCATGGAAGGATTTAATACCGAGAAGATTGGAGGGGTTGCTGAGGATTGCTGGTACATGACCTTTTTCCCCAGACGTCTGAAGTTTAAGGATACTGAACATGTCCGAAATTTGAGAAAAGCTCTCAACGTAGACGAGGAAGGGGTTGAGATTGGCGGACCGCAAGTCCTATGTGGGTCCCGTTATTGGGCCGCCTATGAGAATGTATTCTGGATTAAACGTGCTATTGAGAAGAGCGGATGGAAAAGCAAAAAGGATAATGCGGCTTTCATCGAGGCATTAGAAGGGATGTGTGTCAAGGAGGGACTTGAGTTCATCCAGGGAGACAAATGCATGAGGGCCAAGGATCATTTCATCCTTCATGACCTATGGATGGGGCATATCGAAAATAATAAGATGGAGGAGAAAACAAAGTTCTCCTTCAAAGAGGAGCCTTTTCCACCTGCGGTGGATTACACCAAGGAGAAGGTTTAAAGAATTCATGGAGACTTCCTGCCCACCCTAGGTTTGCCCCGGGTGGGCAGGGATATGAAATCGAAGAATTTCATTCTGGTCTTTGGTGAAATGTTTCATCTCCAAGTGCCCTCATTGTGGCATGAGCATGAATTGTCCTCCTTATGCTCCATTACCAGAAGAGATGAGGAGGATGCTGAAAGAATATCAACAGGGAGTTTTCATCAGGCTGATCATTCCCATTGATCAGATAAGCGGGGAGAGAGCAGTTAAGGAAAATAGAATGGCTCCCTGTAGAAAGAGGCTGAACGAGATTGTTTCAACATTGGAGAGCCAAGCTTTTTACGACGGTTATCCTCTGGCCATGGGGTTTGAGGCAGGGCCGTGTAAGAGAGCTTTCTGTCCTGATGAAGACTTCAGTGCTTTAATCCGTGGGAAAGGGTGCCGGCATCCCCTAAGGGGCAGACCTTCGATGGAATCCGCGGGTATGAACGTCTATGCTATGGCGGCTAGGGCCGGATAGGGTATCTATCCGATGGGGAGAACCGTATCTCTTGATGAACTCCCGCATGGAAATTATTTAGAACTCGTTCTCATTTAATGGGCAAGGTTTCTAACGATGGTGGATGAAAGGATCATCGAGATAGGAAAAAAGATTCTCCAATTACGTCGTAAATTAAATTTATCTCTTCGTGATCTGGCTAAGTATTCGGGTACGTCGGCGTCGACCATCCATAAGGTCGAATCAAACTCGATGGTCCCATCCATCGCCGTGCTGATAAAGATCGCCCAGGCCCTGAAGAAAAATGTCAGTTATTTTATCGGAGAGGAGAATGGGGCCTCTCAAGTGGTTCATGTCAGACCGGATGACCGAGAGGTTCTGTTCGTCCAAAATTCAAAACTAACGGTGGAAAACATTGCCTCCACTGTCTCGGACTGCCAATTGGAAGTTACCCTACTTCATATTAAGAGAGGTGGAACAAGTGGGGAGATTCCTCTCATCCATCCGGGTGAGGAGATCAAATTCTGTCTGAAAGGAAAGATGGAGTACACCATCGGGGGAAATAAATTCATCCTGAGGCCAGGAGACTGCCTCCATTTTAAATCAGATTTGCCCCACTCGTGGAGGAATGTGGGAAGAGGAGAGGTTGAAGTCCTTTCCGTTTGTACTCCGCCTCCCTTCCGAGGGCTTCTCAGTAAGAAACAAATATCTTGAATCTAACGTTAGAGAGGAGTTTTTATGCCAACACTCAAAGTAAATTTTGCAGGACTTGAGTTAAAAAATCCACTCATTGTCGCCTCATCTGAGCTTACCGATGAATTCGATAAAATCAAATGGGCTGAAGATGCTGGGGTCAGTGCAGTGAGCACAAAGCTGGCCTTCCTGAAGGTTCCTTTCTTTGCAAGACCCTATCACATTTTTGAGGAAGGGATGGGGTTTTACTCTCCATCCGGTCATCGGTTGAACGTGGAGGAAGCTCAGGAATTGATCCGGAAGACAAAGGAACAGACCAATCTGGTAGTCATCGCCAATATGATGGGCCCTGGAGAGGATTTGGAGGGCTGGGCAAGGCTAGCTCGAATGTTAGAGGAAGCCGGGGCAGATATGGTGGAGCTAAACATGTCATGTCCGAATGTGGGCCTTATGGCCAAACAGTTGAACATCACCGCTCCTCCTGAACTTGGAGCCGTGCTGGGCCAAAATCCCGCCTTGGCCCGGGAAGTTTGCCGTGCCGTGAGTCAGTCTGTCCAAATTCCTGTGATGGCCAAGATGACTCCAGAGGCCCAGACTGCCGTCGTGGCTGCTGCCTGTGCAGAGGGAGGAGCGAGAGCGGTTTCAGCCATCAACTGCCCTATGTCTCTGCCCGGGGTCGATATCAATAATGATGGAAAACCACTTTACCCCACGACTCGAAATCAGTCCTTTGCAGGTCTCTGTGGTCCTTGGATCCGCCCCCTTGCCTTCAGGCATGTCGCCCAGATCGCTATGCGATCGCCCGATCTGCCCATCGCAGGTGGGGGTGGGATCATGAATTGGGAACAGACTATTGAGATGATCATGTATGGAGCAAAGGTAGTCACATACTGTACCCTCCTTTTTAAGAGGGGTTATAAAATTATTCCCAGGATTGCCAAAAAAATCCTTCATTTTATGGAGGAGAAGGGATACGAAACAGTGGATGACTTCAGAGGTTGCGGCCTGAAATACATCGTGACCCCTGAAAAGGTGGAGTATGTTTATATGATTCCGCAGATCGATGAGAACCTTTGCAACGGTTGCGGGACATGTGTCAACCTCGGTCACTGCGAGGTGATGGCCCTCCAAGACGAAAAGGCCAAGGTGGTTGCTCCCACCAAGTGTTACAGTTGTGCTGTTTGTTACTGGCTCTGCCCAAAAAAAGCAATCACCATGGTGGAACCGAGTGATCCTTCACTTAAAGGTCCCTATCATTTCTGGAAAGGAGGAGTTTAATCCATGCCATACGATGGTCTGAGAGATTATCTTTCTGTGCTTGAATCCCATGGCTTGCTCCAGTGGGTCGAAACAGAGGTGGACAAGGATTGGGAGATCTCGAGTCTTGCGAGACAGTACTTCAGAAAGATGGATAGTAAAAACCGTACAGCCCTTGGGTTCAGGCACGTTAAGGGTAACGATATCCCTGTCATATTAGGCATTATAGGAGGTTCCAGGAGAATCTATGGACTGGCTTTGGAGACAGAGCTTAATGCTGAGGAGTTTGTCCGAGTTTGGAAACGGGGCTTTGAAAATCCTTTGGAGCCTGTTTTGGTGAAATCAGGTCCGTGTAAAGAGGTTATCCTCAAAGGCAAGGATATTGACCTGAATCGATTTCCAATCCCTATTTGGACTCCTGAGAAGGATCCGAATCCATACCTTACCGCAGCATGTTCCATCACCAAGGACTTGGAAACTGGTATTCGTAATGTTGGTGTATACCGAATGGAGGTCAAGGGGAAGGACCGTACTGGAATTCTCTGGGATCTTCCAAGCCAACATGGTGCCCTTCACTTTGTAAAATATGAGGCAACCCAAAAGCCTATGCCCATGGCAACCGTAATCGGTGCGGATCCGACTGTGGTAATGTCGGCAGTGACCAAGGTTCCCTTTGGTGTGGATGAATTTGGTGTGGCTGGAGGATGGCGAAGGAAACCTATTGAACTTGTCCCTTGCGAGACGATCGATTTAGAGGTTCCGGCAACAGCAGAAATCGTACTGGAAGGGGAGATCTATCCTGGGGAGCGAGTTAGTGAGGGACCTTTTGGTGAATATACGGGTTATATGGGAGGGCCTTACCAGATGCCCATCTTCCATATTAAGTGCATCACTCACCGGAAAAATCCTATCTATCATGCCCTCTTCAGCCAGATGCCACCCAGTGAAAGCAGCCTGATGCGGCAGATCCCCGAAGAGGCCAACATTCAATACCACCTCTCTCATTTCCTCAAGATACCCGGGATAGTGGATGTCCATCTCCCAGAAAGTGGGGGGAGCTATGCCTGGTGCTGGATCTCTATCAATAAGAAATATCCAGGACATGTGCAGCAGGTGCTTTGTGCTTCGTGGACCCACTACCCCTCCTTTGCGAAGTGGATTGTGGTGACAGACGATGATGTTGATATCCGCGACCCATTCAGCCGTGAGTGGGCATTGAGTTGGCGCGTTGAGCCAAAGAAAGACATTTTCTTTATCCCCAACACCTCTTCGATCCTGCTCGATCCCTCCAGCACACCGCCTGAAGTACCCCTCTGGGATCGTCTCTCCTCAAAAATTTGTATCGATGCGACGAAGAAATGGAAGTTTCCAGAAATTGCACTCCCCCCAGAGCATTATCTGAAAAGAATTGAGGAAGCCTGGGATCAATATAAATTGAAATAGAGCCAAGGAGGTTTGCCATGAAATCTATGATCACGTTGTTAAAGGGGGCTCGCCTTATTGTCGAACATTGCATGACGGTGAAGGCAGGTGATAAGGTTCTCATCATCGCTGACCATGACCACATGATGAATGCAGAGGCCTTGGCAGGGGCTGCTTTTGCAGTAGGTGCTTATCCGGTCATTGCCAATGTGACACACCACGTGAGTTCAGCCCTTGCCTCCATGGAGGTTCCCATGGAACCACCTGCTCATCTGGCTGAGGCCATGATCCACTCAGATGAGATTATCATCACCACAAATCTAGAGTGGGCAAATCGTTTCGCACATGTCAATCCGGTTCGGGCAAGCGTTGAGAGGGGTGCTAAGATCGCCTCCGTGGAAGAAGGAATGGAGGACTGGGACCTCACCATAGAAGATATTAATGAGATTACCCAGAAGGCAGAGAAGATCATCCATGCGATGAAGGGGGCAAAATGGGTCCGGGTGACAAGTCCTGGCGGAACAGATGTGAAAATCTCTGTCGAGGGGAGACCTCCCCTGAAGGTGGTCCCGGTCAAAGAACCCGGGATCATGATGGGTCCCATTCCCTTATGGGGAGAAGTGGCCTATGCTGCAGTCGAAAATAAGACAGAAGGAAAAATCGTCATCGATGGGATCATGCTTGGTGTTGGGGTCTACGGGTCCCTTAAAAATCCAATCGAATGGACGATCGAGGGGGGACGGGCTATTGGGATCAAAGGCGGGGAGGAAGCTGAACGGCTAAGGGATGCAATTCGTTCTTCCGATGAGAATAGCACCGTGGTGGCCGAGTTTGCTATCGGGACGAGCCACAAAGAAAAGTTTGGATCGCCCTCAGAGAAAGGAATGCTTGGGACGGTTCACTTTGCCTTGGGAGATAATATCCATTGCTATCCAGGAGGTCAGTGCCTTAGTAAATTGCATCTGGACGGATCTGTAAGGAATGTGACGATCGAAGTAGATGGAAAGAAGATCATGAAGGATGGAAATCTTGTGATCTGAGGGAGGAAGACCATGTCAGTCCGTACTGTGAAGGTCGATGCGATTGAAGCAATCCCGCTGCCCAACCAGAGTTGGTCTAAAAAATTACTCACCCAGGAAACCGTAGGGACGCGAAAATGTATGCTTGGAGTTTCCAGTTTTAAACCGGGCACGGTAACCTCATTCCTCATTCACGAAGAAGAGGAGCTTGCCTATGTCGTCACGGGCAAGGGAAAGATTCGTCTCGAAGATCGTGATATTCCCTACAGTGCAGGCGAAGGGATCTATATTCCTCCGGGGATCCCTCATGCCGTTGTCAACGATGGTGATGAGGAAGTGGTCATGGTGTTCAGCTTTTCCTTTCCAGATTACCCTCCTACAAAGAAGAAAGAAGGGTGAGAGGTAAAACCCATGAAGAGTTTTGAATATCTTTGCCCAAAATCGGTGGGAGAACTTGTCAAAATCCTTTACCGATACGATGGGAAGGCCCGTGTGCTGGCAGGAGGGACAGACCTTCTTGTAATGATGAAGCAGGGGAAACTTCAACCGGAATGTGTTGTCAGTTTACAGGCTATTCCAAATCTTGCCTATATACGAGAGCAGAAGAATGGAGGGATAAAGATTGGGGCGATGACACGCCTGCGAGAGATCGAGGCCTCATCGCTTATCCAGACAAAGTATCCTCTGCTTGCCAAAGCTGCGGGATGGATCGGTTCAAGACAGGTTCGGTGGCGGGCCACCTGCGGCGGAAACCTGTGCAATGGGGCTCCCTCTGCTGATCTGGCGCCACCTTTGATTTGTCTGGGAGCCAAGGTGATCATTGGTGGAAGGGCAAAGAGGACCCTCCCCCTTGAGAAATTCTTTCTCGGTCCGGGTCAAGTTAGCCTGAGAAGAGGGGAGTTTCTTCAAGAATTAGTGATCCCTCCCCCTCTTCCAAGGACCTACGGGATTTATCTCAAATTCACTCGTTCGGCTATGGATATCGCGGTAGTGGGTGTGGCGGCGACGGCGTCTTTTAAAGAGGAAGGGGAATGTAACCATTTGAGGATCTGCCTCGGCGCAGTGGCTCCCACTCCATTACGAGCAGTGAAAGCTGAAAAGATCGGATTGGGAGAGAGGTGGGATGAGGAGCGCATTTTGGTGATGGCCCGAATGGCTTCCGAGGAGGCCAAACCCATCGATGACGTCAGGGGCACGATATACCTCAGAAGACATTTAGTCAAAGTGTTTACAAAAAGGATCCTATCCGAATGTCTGGAGCAGGCGCAGAAAAAAGTCTGACAGGGGAGGCTTTTATGCATATGATTAAATTGAAGGTAAACGGCCATGTTCAAGAATTAGGGGTAAAGTCTCACCAAACACTTCTTGAAGTGCTGCGCGGCCCTCTTGAACTCACTGGAGTAAAGGAAGGGTGTGGGTTGGGAGAATGTGGTGCCTGTACGGTGCTCATGGATGGGAAACCGGTAAACTCCTGCCTTGTTCTTGCCCTTGAAGCAGATGGCTCGGAGATCTTGACTATTGAGGGCCTTGCCCAAGTGGGTAAGCTTCATTACGTACAAAA
The DNA here is from genome assembly GCA_018333535.1 of Deltaproteobacteria bacterium. Lineage (GTDB taxonomy): Bacteria > Desulfobacterota > BSN033 > BSN033 > UBA1163 > RBG-16-49-23. The sequence continues at coordinate 14,505 of JAGXTA010000033.1, forward strand.
GGCTTTCGTGAAGGAAGGTGCGATCCAATGCGGGTTTTGCACTCCAGGAATGGTGATGGCAACCGTGGGTCTCCTCCAAGAAAATCCCAATTCGTCCCAAGAGGAAATCAAAGAGGGTCTCAGAGGCAATCTCTGTCGTTGTACGGGGTATGTCAAGATTATCAAGGCTGTAGAAGCAGCAGTGGAAATGATGAGAGAAGGAGAGCAAACATGACATGGAAGGTTATTGGAAAGGGGCTTCCCAAAATCGATTCTATTTCGAAGGTGACTGGAGAGGCTCAATATACAGTTGACCTCAAATTGCCAGGGATGCTTTACGGGAATATCTTCAGAAGCCCTTTGCCTCATGCGAAGATTAAATCGATTAATACTTCAAAAGCAGAGGAGCTTCAGGGAGTTCACGCGGTCATTACTGCAAAAGATGTTCCTCTCAATAAATTTAGCTTCTTTCAGTGGCTTGCCGACAAGACCATCTTATGCTCTGACAAGGTTCGATATTTGGGCGATGAGGTGGCGGCTGTTGCGGCTGTCGATGAAGAGACGGCATTGGAAGCCCTTTCCCTGATCAAAGTAGAATATGAACCTCTCCCTGCAGTATTTGATGCTGAAGAAGCAATGAAGCCAGGGGCTCCTCTCATTCATGATAAAGAGAAGAATATCGGTTTCCATGTGGAACGGCTTTTTGGAGACCCTGATAAGGCCTTTGAGGAATGTGATTACATCTGCGAGGACCGATATGTGACAGGCCAGGTTTCACACTGTTGTTTAGAGGTATCGAACTGTATTGTCAAATGGGATTCATCAGGTCGGCTCACAATCTGGACCAATACCCAGGCTCCCCATACCCAGAGGCAGGAGATTGCCCGTATTCTTGGTATTCCCATCCGGAATGTCAGAATTATCAATTCTACCATGGGAGGAGGGTTTGGTTCGAAGCTGGTCATTGATATGAAACTTCCCATTGCTGCCATCTTATCCAAGAAGACAGGACGTCCGGTGAGGATTGAGAATTCAAGAGCCGAGGAGTTCAGCACGGCAAAGACCCGCTACGGCTATACTATCTACGTCAAAACTGGAGCGAAAAAGGATGGGAGGCTCTGGGCCAGAGAAATGAAGGTGATTGGTGACAATGGTGCCTATCATGATAAAGGACCGGCTACCCTCAATTTTTCAAGCATGATGTTTGGGACTCTATACAACATTCCCAATATCCGATATGAAGGAAATCTTGTCTATACCAACAAACAGATGGGAACGGCTTTCCGCGGATTCGGGAATCCTCAGATCGCCTTTGCCTGTGAAACGCAGATCGATGTCCTTGCTAATAAGACTGGGATGGACCCCTTGGAACTTCGTTTGAGGAATGCAAATCAATCGGACCAGATGACCTTTTGTGGTGCTGAGATTACCAGTTGTGGAATGAAGGAATGTATGGAGGCGGCTGCCCGGGCCATCGGATGGGAAGAAAAGCGGAGGGGGAAAGGGCTCCGGGGCGTTGGGCTTGCCAACATGGTTCATACAGGAGCTGGAGGTCGTTTTTATGGATACAATGCTGCAGATGCCTTCATTAAACTCTCAGACGATGGAACGGTCGCACTGATCACCCCAGCCCAAGATATGGGACAGGGATCTCACACGGTGATGGCCCAGATCGTTGCGGAGGAATTAGGGGTAAATCTGGAAGACATCAATGTGATCTCCAACGATACAGATCTTACCCCTTATGACCTTGGTTCATGGGGAAGCAGGACGACCTTTATGAATGGCAACGCAGTGCTCGATGCCGCGAGAAATACGAAAAAGGAGATCATCACAGTGGCCTCTGAGATGCTTGAGGCCAACCCCGACGATATTATCCTGGAGGGAGGAAGGGTTTTTGTAAAAGGATCGTCAGATCAATACTCCTTTTCCGAGTTAGCAGACTACGCCATCAATAAACGGGGTGTGCCTATTTCCGGAAAGGGACGATTTGTTGACAAACTCCCATCCGGTTATACGATCAAGGAAGGCTTTGCGAAAAATATTCCCACCTTTGCCTTCGGCACCCAAGCCGCCGAGGTAGAAATCGATGAAGAGACTGGTGAGGTTAAGGTTTTAAAGGTTGTGGCAGCCCATGAAACAGGGACGACCATTAATACCCTGATGGCCGAAGGCCAGATTGAGGGGTCTGTGGTTCAGGGGATTGGATATGCCTTGATGGAAGGGTTGACTCTGAAAAACGGAAAAGTGATCAATGATGGATTCATTGATTATAAGATTCCAACCTTTGGCGATATCCCAGAGATCGAAACCATATTGATTGAGACCAATGACCCTCATGGTCCCTTTGGCGCCAAAGGGATCGGAGAACCTGGCCTCGTTCCAACAGCCCCTGCTATTGCCAATGCAATTTTTAATGCCGTGGGTATAATGATTAAAGAACTTCCGATAACACCGGAGAAAATCCTCAAGGCTCTGAAAGAGAAGAAGGGCGGTTAGAGTCGTATGAAGCGGAGGGTCGCCTTTTATTGTGGCCTCTTTTGGCTTTTTTTCTCCCTTATTACCTGCTTCGAAGCTTATCGTCTAAAGTTAGGCGATATCCATCAACCTGGGCCAGGCTTTTTCCCCTTTTGGACAGGTCTCTTTATGGGAGTATTTTCGTTGCTGGTTCTCTATCAAGCGATAAGGGAAAGAGAGAAAGAGGATAAGGGGGGCAAAGAAGAACCGAAGAGATGGTGGAACATCGTCATCATTCTTATAGCTCTCACAGCCTATGTCATCTCTTTGGAAAAGATTGGTTTTTTGTTCAATACCTTTTTGTTCATGGGCCTCATGCTTAAGGTCGTCTATCCACAATCTTGGAGGACAACTATTTTGGGTGCACTGATTACGGCAATTGTTGCCAATTTAGTTTTTAATGTCCTGTTAAAGGCCCAAATACCTCCGGGAATTTTAGGTTTTTGACAGTAATGGAGAACATCGCTTCATGGAGACCCTTCAAAACCTTCTTTTTGGTTTCACAATTGCCATGCAACCCATCAACCTCCTTTACTGCTTCTGCGGGGTCCTGGTGGGCACTTTAATAGGAGTATTGCCAGGGATAGGTCCTCCTGCTGCCATTTCTCTTCTTCTCCCTATCACGTTTCATGTCCCTCCTGTTTCGTCAGTGATCATGCTTGCCGGGATCATGTATGGAGCGATGTACGGAGGCTCCACGACCTCCATCCTTGTCAACATCCCTGGGGAGGCTGCCTCGGTAGTCACTTGTCTTGATGGATACCAGATGGCTCGACAAGGAAGGGCTGGCCCAGCCCTTGGGATAGCCGCCTTCGGTTCTTTTATTGCGGGTACAATCAGTATTTTCCTCCTGATCCTTCTTGCCCCGACGCTGGCCCATTTTGCCCTCAGGTTTGGGCCTCCTGAATATTTTTCCCTTATGGTGCTGGGACTGAGTATCTTGGTATACCTGGCTAAAGGTTCCATTCTCAATGCCTTGATCATGGTCTGCTTCGGGTTGATCCTTGGATCTATTGGGCTAGACCAGATGACAGGCGTTCCGAGGTTTGTATACAAGATCACTGTGCTCATGGATGGTGTGGGGCTTGTTCAAGTTGTGATCGGACTCTTCGGTATTTCTGAAGTCCTCGTTAACGCGGAGACCATTTTTAGACAGGAGGTCTTCAAGGCAAAGATAAGAGGGCTTCTACCTAGTCGGGAGGACTGGAAACGCTCCATTGGTCCAATTGGGAGGGGTTCCATTCTGGGTTTCTTTATGGGAATCGTCCCTGGGATAAGCGTGGTGATACCCACCTTTGTTTCTTACGCCCTTGAGAAAAAACTCTCTAAATACCCAGAAAAGTTCGGCACCGGCATGATCGAAGGTGTAGCAGGTCCAGAATCGGCAAACAATGCAGCCTCTGCAGGAGCCCTTGTCCCCATGCTCAGCCTTGGAATTCCTACTGGAGCTGCCACGGCTTTGCTCCTGGGAGCCCTGATGATCTTTGGTTTGAGACCTGGCCCCCTGCTCATCAAGGAGTCTCCAGAAGTCTTCTGGGGAGTCGTCGCCAGTCTCTATGTGGGTAACCTCATGCTCCTCATCCTCAATCTTCCCCTGATCAGCTTATGGGTTAAGGTTCTCAGAGTTCCCTATTCTTTTCTGTTCGCCCTGATTTTGCTTTTTTGTCTAATCGGTTCTTATACTATTAATAACAATGTCGATGATGGAATCATCATGATCGTCTTTGGCTTGATTGGATACTTAATGAGAAAGTTTGACTATGAGGCGGCCCCCTTGGTTCTCGGTCTCGTTTTGGGGCCAATGATGGAAAATGCACTGCGCCGTTCCTTGTTGATTTCAGAGGGAAACTTGGGGGTCTTTTTCCTTCGGCCCCTTTCAGTCGTATTCTTGATCGTGGCTTTGTTCATCCTCTTTTCCCCTCTTTTCTTGCTAAAGAGAAGATTGAGAGAGGAATTGAGATCGAGGGAATGAAAAATAAGGTACTGTCAAAAGTTTTATGAAAAAAATGGCTTGCATTAAAAAGTGGAAAAAAAGGGGAGGATGTTTACATGAGCCTTCAAAGGACTCAAGTGTTTGATATAACGTCAATATCATTTGAATTGAAGGCTAAAACAAGAAACCTTTAACAATACGACAAACATTTGAAGGAGGTGCTTTATGAATAAGAAGACCAGAACAGAAAAATATTTTATCACTTTCATCTTAATCACATGTCTTTTTTGGACCACTCCAACAGAAGCGCAGGATTATCCAAAAAGTCCGGTCCAGATCGTTGTTCCCTTCGCTCCAGGAGGAGCTGTAGACATTTTCTGGCGAACCATTGCGGAGACTGTCAACAAACATTTACATGGAACGATAGCCATCCTCAATAGGCCAGGTGGAGGAGGAGTTGTTGGGACCTCTGCCGTGGTGAACGCAAAGCCTGATGGCTATACCCTTCTCGGTGGAACCTCTGATCCACTCAACATTGCCCCCGTGATCACACCTGATATCCCATATGATGTGGAAAAAGATCTCACTTACATTGCCAAATTAGTCATCTTTCCCCAGTTGATTGCGGTGAGGACTGAATCCCCTTTCAAGACATTGGAAGACCTGATTGCCTTTGCCAAAAATAACCCCAAAAAATTGAAGGCCGGACTTACCGGAATGAACACCTCTTACTTCGGCCTTGAGATGCTCAATGTCGATGCTAAAGTGGAAATTACAGGGGTTCCTTTCGGAGGGGGAGGAGAACTCCTCCCGAATCTCTTAGGAGGCCATGTGGACCTTGGATTTCTTAGTGTTTCACCCATCAAGTCCCATGTTGCAGCAGGAAAGATTCGAATTTTAGCGGTCTTGTCCACAGCCCGACTTCCGGACCATCCTCAAGTACCAACCACACATGAAAAGGGTTACTCCCGAACCATCATTTCAACAGGGATTGGTCTTTTAGGTCCAAAAGGTTTGTCTCCTGTAATTATTAAGAGATGGGAGGACGTCACCGAAGCAATGATGAAAGATTCGACTATGGTCTCCACCCTTCAGAGACTTGATTATGCGATCGATTTCAAGAAGGGGGAAGATTTCAAAAAGAATATGATGAGTGATCTCGTCAACTTCAAAGAGATCATCGCGAAAGCTGGGATTAAAAAATAATAGATTCTTAAAGGGTTCGTTCGGAAATACCAAATTTCTGGAACGAAAAAATTGGGGGGATGAGATGATTATTGGCGTACCTAAAGAAACCAAGGTCGCAGAGAGAAGAGTGGCCATGACGCCCCAGGGAGTGGATGCTCTGGTCTCTCATCATCACAGGGTTCTGGTCGAAAAAGGTGCAGGAGCAGGAAGTGGTTTCTCCAACACGGAGTATGAAAGAGCTGGAGCCATCCTCATCGAAAGCGCTGGGGAGATATGGAATGAAGCTGATCTGGTCGTAAAGGTGAAGGAGCCTCAGGAGCAGGAGTTTTCTTTCCTGAGACCCGGAAAGATTCTGTTTACCTTTCTCCATCTTGCGGCAAGCGAAGGTCTCACCCGGAGGTTACTGGAATCGCGCATCATCGGAATAGGTTATGAGACGGTCCAGGATCGGGATGGCTCGCTTCCTCTGCTCCGGCCCATGAGTGAGATTGCAGGCAGAGCGTCTATTCTTGCAGGCGGGATGTGTCTGGAGGCGAGGCATGGAGGAAGGGGAATCCTTCTCTGTGGCGCTTCAGGCGTTCCGCCAGCCAAAGTTGTCATCCTCGGGGCAGGAGTAGTGGGCGCCAATGCCTGCAAGGTGGCTGTGGGCTTGGGAGCCAGGGTTTCCCTTTTCGATATCCAGGCGGAAAGACTTCGCTACCTTCATGATATCACCCAGGGCCATATCGCCACTTTCATCTCGAACCGGATGACGATCGAAGAGGAGATTTCGGATGCCGATCTGGTCATCGGAGCGGTTCTCATCCCGGGAGCCCAGGCGCCGAGACTGGTAACCCGTCAGATGCTCAAAGGGATGCGGCCCGGGTCCGCCATCGTCGATGTGTCGGTTGATCAAGGCGGCTGTTTTGAAACGGCAAGACCCACCACCCATGAACATCCCACCTATATCGAAGAAGGGGTGGTCCATTATTGTGTGGCCAATATTCCCGGGGCTTATCCGAGAACCTCCACCTTTGCTCTCACTAATGCAACGTTCCCTTATATCCTACAGATTGCAGATCTCGGATATGAGAAGGCGCTGGCAGAAAACGAACCCTTGAGGCAAGGACTCAACCTCATCGATGGAAAGATCGTATGCAGTGGAGTGGCTCAGAGTTTCGGCATGGCCTGCATTGCCAACCCGTTCTCTTCCTGTCCTTGAAAATTGCCCTCCGATATGATAAACCTGACCTATCGTTAGTCAGTTAGTCTCATAGTCATATAGTTATACTCCAATCGAGTGAAAATATTTTGACAAAATCCCCTCTAACTCCCCTTTGCCAAAGGGGAGGACTTATTATTATCCCCCTTTGGAAAAGGGGGAATAAGGGGGATTTTAATATAGGGTTTAACAAACCTTTAAATAGTCTCGCTATCATGTTTGCAGCTCAATCAAGCAATAATTTTTCACTCAATTGGGGTTATATAGTCTTTTTCCTTAGACTATTCGACTACACGACTATAAGACTATAGGACTCATGATACATCAAAAGGGTTTCATAGCCGTAACCTAACCCACAGACAAAGGATAGAATTTTGGAAGATAAAAAGTTGATCATTGCCATTGATGGGCCTTCCGGCGCCGGCAAGAGCACGGTCGGAAAAGAACTGGCAAAGCGATTGGGTTATCTCTACATCGACACTGGAGCGATGTATCGCGGCGTTGCCCTGAAGGCGAAAGAAAGGGGCATCGAACCGGAAGATGAAAAGGCCCTCTCCCAGTTGGTCTCTTCGATTCAGATCTCTTTTACCTCCGGGGGAGAAGAGAACCGCATCCTCTGCGATGGGGAAGATGTCACCCACGCCATCCGTTCCCCTGAGATCAGTCGGTTTGCTTCAGAAATTTCGAAGAGCAGGATTGTGAGGGAAGCGCTCGTCAGGATGCAGAGGGAGATGGGAAAGGAAGGAGGGGGGGTGCTGGAGGGGAGGGATATCGGAACGGTTGTCTTTCCTGATGCAGACCTTAAATTTTATCTGGATGCGGACCCGGAGGAGAGGGGAAGGAGGAGATTCAGAGAGTTTTCGGAAAAGGGCGTGGAGGTAGATTTTAAAGAGACGCTTAAGGAGGTGGTCGAGAGAGACCAAAATGATATGAGCCGGTCCCTTTCCCCCCTCAAAAGGGCGGACGATGCTATCCTCATTGACTCCACCTGCCGCTCGGTTGATGAGATCGTGGGAGAAATGTGCCGCATTGTCGCTGAGAAGAGGAGATGGGATGAAACTGATTATCGCTAAATCGGCAGGATTCTGCTTTGGCGTCAAGCGGGCCATGGATATGGCCCGCTTGACGGCCCGAAAGTATCCTCACTCTCTTTATACGTTGGGGCCGCTCATCCATAATCCTCAAGCCGTAGAGCACTTAGAGGGGTTGGGGATCAAGGTGAAGGAGCGGGTAGAAGATATCTCCGGAGGGACGGTGATTCTCCGCTCCCACGGGGTTTCATTGAAAGATCTTGAGAAAGCAAAAAAGAGAGGACTCAAGATCATTGATGCCACCTGTCCCATCGTTAAGAAGGCCCATTTTTTTGCAAAGTTCCTCCGGCGGAGTGGTTATGCCCTACTGATTGTTGGAGATGCGGATCATCCTGAGGTTGAAGCCATCCGTAGTTATCTTGACAGTGAGGTGGAGGTGGTTGAGAGGCCGGAAGCTTTGAAACGACTGGGTCCATGGAAAAAGCTGGGAATCATTGCCCAGACCACACAGTCCTTTGAACTCTTTAAGGGGGTCGTGGCAGCCAGTTTGTCCAGGGCAAAAGAGGTAAGGGTGTTTAACACCATCTGTCATGCGACCACGATTCGACAGAAGGAAGCAGTGGAGATTGCAAAGAAGGTGGAGTGCATGATTGTTACGGGGGGCTACAATAGCGGAAATACTCAGAGATTAGCTGGGATCTGTCGCCAGATCCAACCCCAGACTCATCATATTGAAATAGCTCAGGAATTGGAACAAAAATGGTTGAGGAAAAAAGAGAAAATCGGGCTTACTGCCGGAGCTTCCACGCCTTCTTGGATCATTAATGAGGTGGAGCGGGAGATCAGGCGGTTAAAAGGCCAGAAGACTTAAACCTAAATTGAGCGATTCATCCTATCTCACAAGGGGGGCAGAGATGCCTCAACCCCTTTTAGAATGCGATACGTTATAAATTTAGGGAATGGGCCTCGAACTTTCACCCAACGGGTGATGATTGGGCAGGCCTCATGGTTGATTCAATCCATCAAAGGTGATCGCTCTAAAAGGCTTTTCGGCCTCCCTGCCCCCCTTGTGAGGGATGAAAAGATCGCTCAATTTAGGTTAAAGGATTTGTAATTTCTTTATGAGTGTGGTATAAACTCTTGGATTGCTTGGAAAAGGGGGTTTTATTGGATGATTAAGAATGAATCAGCGCCTGCAATGGAAGAGCTAAAAGAAACTCCTCCCGGGGAAAGAGAGAGGGAAGAAGGAGCCAAGGATCTCCATCGCAGAGAAGAACCAGAAAGTTTTCAAACGCTCTATGAGGAGAGCTTTAAGGAGATAGCGGAGGGGCAGATCCTCAGGGGGACGGTCATCGAGATCACGCCGGATCATGTCACTGTGGACGTGGGCTATAAATGTGAAGGCCAGATCCCCATGGAGGAGTTCCTGAAGAGGAACAGAAAGCTGGATGTGAAGGTGGGAGACCGGGTTGATGTCCTCTTAGAAAAAAAGGATAGGGAGGGAGGGTTGCTCATCCTCTCAAAGGAGAAGGCAGATAAAGTCACTATCTGGAAAGATATCAGCCGATCCTCTCGTGAAGGCGAGGTGATTGAAGGAGAGATTATCTCCAAAGTGAAAGGCGGGCTCTCCGTCGATATCGGCGGCATCCATGCCTTTCTTCCGGGATCTCAAATCGACTTGAAACCGGTTCACAATCTGGATGACCTGATCGGCCAGAGATTGACCTTTAAGGTAATCAAGTTCAACCGGAAGAGGAATAATATCGTCCTTTCCCGCCGGATTCTTCTCGAGGAGGGGAGAAAAGCTCAGAGGGGAGAGACGCTGAAGCAACTCAGAGAGGGAGAGATTGTTGAGGGGACGGTCAAGAACCTCACCGATTACGGAGCCTTCGTCGATTTGGGAGGACTGGATGGGCTTCTTCACATTACGGATATCAGTTGGGGAAGAGTCGGACATCCATCGGAGAAACTGACTGTGGGAGAGCGGATCAAGCTGAAAGTCCTCCACTTCGATCAGGAGAAGGAGAAGGTTTCGCTGGGATTGAAGCAGATCCTCCCGGACCCATGGAATTCCGCCCTTGAGGATTATCCAGTGGGGACGCGCATTCAGGGGAAAGTGGTCAATATCACGGATTATGGCGTCTTTGTCGAACTCGAGGAGGGAGTCGAAGGATTGGTTCATGTCTCTGAAATGACGTGGGGCAAAAAGATGAAACATCCTTCCAAGATCGTCCGGGCGGGCGACCTTGTGGAAGTCATGGTTCTTGATTGCGATCCTGTGAAACGCAGGATCTCCCTTGGGATGAAACAGGTCGAGCCCAATCCCTGGGACCTCATTGCTGAAAGGTATCCTCCCGGAATCCGGGTGACTGGAAGGGTGAAGACGATCACCGATTTTGGGATCTTCGTCGGATTCGGAGAAGGCGTGGACGGACTGGTTCATGTGTCGGAGATGTCGTGGACAAAGAAGATCAAACATCCGGCCGAGCTTTTTAAGAAGGGGCAGGAAATCGAGGCCATTGTGTTAAGCATCGATCCGAAAAACGAGCGTTTCTCCCTCGGGGTCAAACAGTTGACCCCGGACCCCTGGAAAGAGGTGGCCCGGCGATACCGGAAGGGAGAGATGGTCAATGGAAGGGTGACCAATGTGACCGATTTCGGCGCCTTCATTGAACTCGAAGAAGGGATCGAGGGACTGGTCCATGTGTCCGAGATCAGCAGAGAGAAGGTGGAGAAACCTTCGGATGTGTTGAGGCAGGGAGAGAGGGTCTCTGCCATGGTCCTTCATGTCGATTCACAGGAGCGAAGGATCGGGCTCAGCCTGAAGGGGTTGAAGGAGAAGATGGAAAAGTCGGAGATTGAAAAATATATGTCGAATCAGGGGTCCACTTCAAACAGCCTCGGAGCCCTCATCCAGGAGGAGATCGAACGCCGCCGAGGAGAGAATTCCAATAAAAAAGAGGATGATTAATCCTTCAATGATCAATAGCTGAGGGAAAATTCGAAATCCGAATATCGAAATCCGAAACAAATTCAAATTTTCAAAATACAAATGTCTTAAACTTTCATTTGTTTTGAACATTCGAAATTTAGTCATTTGATATTGTTTCGAATTTCGGATTTCGTGCTTCGGATTTATTAACCGCTTAACCAAAGTTAACTTCGTTGCCATTTTGCACATAATTTATTTCCCCAAAGACTATACCTTCTTCACGTAGATATCCCTCACCACTTCCCCATCCAGAGCGAGTGTCGTTTCTCCGATCTGAAGCACATAGGAAGGGTTCTTCTGATGCATCCGGAGAATGCTTCCGGGAACGATTCCCAGGACGCTCAGCCGATCAAGCCGCTGATGAGATCGGGGAGCGATGAAGACGATCCGGCCCTCCTCACCCAGTCCCAGCTCCTCAAGGGGGGTCACGAGGGGTTTCATCTCCTTTTTGAATTTGGCGCAACACTCTCCCCTCGGGATTGGCTTTCCATGGATGCAAGTGGGAGGATGGCCGAGAAAGGTACAGACGCTCTCCGTCACCCCGGGGCTCAGGATATGCTCTAATTTGCATGCCTCTTGCTCCACTTCCTCTTCGGACATCTCAAATATTTCTGAGAGGAGCCTTTCGGTCAAACGGTGGCGACGGATGATCTCCCTGGCCTTCTCCTCCCCGCGTTCCTTAAGGATCACCTGGTTGCCTTCCACATCAAAGAGGTCATCCCTGATCATCACGCGGAGAATCGATTTTGCCTCCAGGTCCTTCCCCGCCTCAAGGAGCTGATCGAGATCGGAGATTCCTCTCTCCCTCAACGTCCAGATAAGTTCGAGGATCTCATCGATCCGCTCCTCCTCAATCTCTTTTCTGCCACCCCATCTCATTTGATGGGGTCCTCCGGGCCAATCCGAATTCCGGTTCATGGTTTCACCTTCCTCCATAAAGATTTGAAAAAATCGACCAGGGCAGAGCGTTCCTTATAGGAGTATCCGCAATGGGGGCAACAGAGAAGTCCGCAGTCCTTTGAGATGAGACATCCACTGCATTTCATCTCCGAATTGGAGAACTCTCCTCCGCAAAGAGGGCATCGATTAAAAGGGCTATGTTCCATATCAGAGCCTCAGAAGTCTCAATAAAAAGTTTAGCAAGCCTCCCATCCCAAAAGCAACGGGAAAGATTACGGCCGTGATCCAGAGGGTCTTTTTAAATCCTCTTTCTTTGATCATCATGAAGAACTGGGCAATGCAGGGGATGAAGAGCGTGATCGTCACCAGACTGACCAGAATCTGCCGGGGGTCGAGGAGCCCCTCCCTGGCGAGCATGAAGAGGCCGGCCGCCCCATAGTCTCTCCGGAGAAATCCGATGATGAACGCCTCTGTGGCTTTTGCAGGAAGCCCAAGGAAGTGGACGATCAGAGGGGTTGAAATCCGTTCGAGAAGAGCAAGCGCCTTTGTCTGATGCAGGATGAAGAGAAAGAGGGTGCCGAGGATGAAGAGGGGAACCGCCTCCTTAAGGTACCATTCGATCCGGGCAAGGGTTTTTACTACGATGTTTGAAATATTAGGGATCCGCAGGGGTGGAAGTTCCAGGATGAAATCGGAACCCTCGCCGGGAAGGAGCCTGGCTGCCAAATATCCGACCATGACCAGAATGGCCGCGATGAAAAAAATCCAGGTAAGAAGATAAAAGATCGGAAGCCCTGAAAACATGCCGAGGATAACTCCAAGCTGGGCTGAGCAGGGCACCCCGAGCGCTAACAAGAGGGTGACGATGGTGCGATCCTTTTCGGTATCGAGGATCCGCGTCGTCATCGTAGCCATGGTATCGCAGCCGAGTCCAAGGACCATGGGCAGGACAGCCTTGCCATTCAGCCCCATCCTCTTAAAGATCTTATTGCTCATCACCGCCAGCCTCGGCAGATATCCCGAATCCTCCATCAACCCGAAGATGATGAAGAAGCAGCCCACAATGGGCAGGACGATGGCGATCGCATAGGTGAGGGCCATGGTGAGGATTCCATAAGGGCCAACAAGGAGTTCCTGGAGGATGGGGATGGGAATGAATCGTTGGATGAGCCCGGTCAGGGGCGGAAGCAACCATTCTCCGAAGAGAGTTTCTTCCAGAAAATCGACGCTGATCTGGGCGCCGAAGACCCCGACAAGCTGATAGGTAAGAAAGAGGACGAGGAGAAGGATGGGAATCCCCCAGAATGGATGGATCGTCAGGTTTCCGAGAGAGGCGGAGAATGTCCTGGGAATCGCATCCGGAGATGTTTTCACCATGGAAAGAATTTCGTCCACCCTCCGGAGACGGGCCTGATTGATCAGGTATCCGATGGGATCCCGAAAGGAAGCCTGGACTTCCTGTCGAATATTTTCGATCCGGGCGATCTCCTCTTGGGGCAGGTTTTGGTGGAGCCATTGGGCGAGGCTTTCATCTCCTGAAAGAAGCATCAACGCAAGAGAGCGTTTGGAAATGGGGGTCTCGGGTAAAGAGGAGGCGATTCGGGAAACGCCATCCTCAATCGTTTCCGGGTAGGTGAGATCAGAAAAAGATACGGAACAGGACTGGAGGTTTTCCTTGATCTTTTCCAGCCCTTTTTTTCGGGTGGCCACAGCCTTGAGGGCCGGCATTCCCAGATGCTCGGAGAGTTCTTTAAGATTGATGTCAATCCCCCTGCTTTTGGCTTCATCCCACATGTTGAGGACAGCGAGAAAGGGGAGCCCCATTTCCAGAAGTTGAAGGGAGATGAGGAGTCCTCTTCGAAGGTTTTTGGTGTCGATAACCTGAACCAGGTGGGCCGGAGGGCCATGAAGCAGGATGTCGCGCGTGACCTTCTCATCTTCCGATGTGGGGATAAGGGAATTGATGCCGGGGGTGTCGACCACCTGAAATTTTTTCCCTTTGGTGACCATGGCGCCGGTGGCTACTTCGACCGTTGTCCCGGGGTAATTGGAGACGATGACATATTTGCCCGTGAGATAATTGAAGATGACCGATTTTCCCACATTGGGATTCCCGATCAGGATGATCCTCTCGCCGTAAGAGTCTTTCGAGGTTGCCTCTCGTTTACAGGATTCCATCATCCCTTTCTCCTGTGGGAGGTTTTCTTATGAGCGCATGGACCGCAGTAGCCATAAAGTTCCATCCGGTGATGAAAGATTTTGAAGCCATGGCCTCTTGCGATCCGGTCCTGAAGGGATTCGAGTCCATCGTCTTCAAATTCGACGATCTTCCCACAGCCCAGGCAGATGAGATGGTCATGGTGGGTTCCCTCGTGGGTGGGTTCGTACCGGGTCTCTCCATCGGCAAATTTTCGCTCGGCGGCCAGACCCAGGCGGGTGAGAAGCTTAAGGGTCCGATAGACCGTGGTGTAACCGATCTTCGGATCCATTTTGGCCACCCAGGCATGGATCTCCGCAAGGCTCTTATGGCCGGTGGAGTTGAGGAAGATGTCGAGGATCTCGGCCCTCTGCCGGGTGGACTTGAGCCCCTCTTCGGAGATCAGGGTTTTAAATCGGTCGGGTTTCATGGATTTCCTCTTTTTGAAATTGAATTTCAATTTCATTTTAAGGGATGGTCCCCCTTTTGTCAATACTCATGAGATTTCTGAAAAAGTCCAAAAATCTCTGTAATCAGAGAGCGAGAGCAGTTTTTTAGCGCTCTCAAGCCATTGACCCGCCTCCCGATCTCTGTTAAGTTTTGGTTATGGAGCGGATATCCTTTCGGGATCCTCTGATGAGTTACGAAAAGATCGTCACCCACAATGATTTCGACGGTCTCGTGAGTGCGGCCATTTGCGCGCGGGCATTGGGCGTGGGAAAAATTCTTTTTGCAGGTCCCATGACGATCCTGCGGTCCCAGATCACCATTACCGAGAAGGACGTGGTCTGCGATCTTCCCTATCCCCTGCAATGCGGGCTCTGGTTCGACCACCACGAGGGAAACCTTCAGGAACTGGAATACCGGAAAATCGATCCACGATCCATCCAGGGGCGGTTCGGCCTGAAATTGAGCTGCAGCAGGGTTGTCTTTGAATATTTCTCCGAAAAAATGGAGCTTCCGCCTCACTTTTCACAGGCTGCTGATGAAGCCGATATGATTGATGGTTTCACCTATTCCTCCGTAGAGGACTGGCGGAGAGAGACCCCGGGGAAGATCATTGACCAGACCCTGAAGGGACACTTCCCATCCGCGGAGGAACAGACCTCGCATTTGAGAAATCTGGTCCGTGAGCTTCGGGACCGGCCAATCGGCGAGGTCTCTCAACTCGATTTTGTTCAGAGGAGGCTAAAACAGTACCGGGAGGAAGAGGGAAGGATGCTTAAGGTCATCCGGGATTGCTCCTATTTTATCGATCAGGATGAAAAGAGAGAGGTGATTGTCATCGACCTCACTTCTTATCAGCGGAGGCCTCTTCTCATCAAAAACCTGGCCCTTCTAGTCCATCCCGATGCGAAAGGAGTCTTAGAGGTTTACAACCTGACGGAGCGGGGAGTGAAAAGCAATAACCTCGGTTTCTCCATGTCTCTATCTATTAACGGAAACAGGCAGGATAAGAAGAAGAATATCGGCGAGATCATGAGAACGCTAAATATCGGAGACGGCCATCCCGGCGCTGCCGCCGGGCAGGTGCGATGTAAATCGAAGCAGGAGATGCTAAAGAAGAAGAAAGAGGTGTTGAACCAGATGTTTAAGCTCTGGTCTTCCCAAGTGTGATTAGATCATCCGGGCTCACTTTTCAGTTTCTGCGAAAGAGGTAAAGAACGGGAAATGCCGGTTTTGTGGTTAACCGATTGTAGGAATCTGGTCTTAGCGCAATGCATATTGACATACAACTAATCCCAGTTACTCCAGCCACTATTTCATCCACATCGGTTGTAGTGATCGATATTCTCAGGGCGACCTCTGTAATCGTCCATGCGATCTCACAAGGGGCTCTGGAGGTCATCCCTGTTCCCACAGTGGAAGAAGCCTTTCAATTTGCAAAGAAATTTCCCCGAGGCACCACCCTTCTGGGAGGAGAGCGGGGAAGTAAAAAGATCGAGGGGTTTGATCTGGGGAATTCACCGAGGGAATATTTCGCCGAAAAGGTAAAGGGGAAGAGATTAATCCTGACGACCACCAATGGGACAAAGGCGTTTCATTCTGTCTCATCCGGGGGAGAGGTAGCCGCTGGAAGTTTTTTTAACATCGGAGCAGTTGGAAGGCGATGCCTTGATCTGGGCCAGGACCTCCTGATTTTTCCTTCCGGAGATGAGGGAAGGTTCTCCCTCGAAGATACGGTTTGCGGGGGGATGCTCATTGACCGGATCTTAACGGAAGGGAAAAGGCTTGTTACCCTGACGGATGCAAGCCAATTGGCTCATGTTCTCTATCAGAGGTTTAAGGAAAACCTGGTTGAGTCTTTCCGTCTCTCGACTCATGGAAGGGACCTGATTGAACGGGGATTTGAAGAGGATTTAGCCTACTGTGCTCAGGTAGATATCACAAACATTGTTCCAGTATTCCGTGAAGGAGTGATTCGGGCCCACCTCCTCCCATTCCTCTCCCTTGGTAGCACAGGCGTGACGCCTGTGGCCACCAGAGAGGGGAAGGGTGAGGGGGAATAGTGAGTAGAGACGATTGACAAGGGATAGAAGGCGAAAGACAAGGGGAAAAAGGATGCGACGTTCGGAAAGGGAGATCAAAGACAAAAAAACAATAGCCGCCCTATTGGAACGGTCACCGCTTGGCAGGATGGCCACAGTTAACCCGAAGGGTTTTCCTGTGATCAAGCCTGTCAACTTTGTTTACTGGAGCGGAAAGATCTACATCCATTCCTCCGCAAAAGGAGAAAAAATCAGGGATATCCGCAGTGGAAGCCCTGTCTGCTTCGAGCTGGATGAACCGATTGCCTATGCCCCTGCAAATGGGCCTGCCTGCATGGCCGGTTATTACTATCGAAGCGTGATCATTAAAGGAAGGGCCGATCTAATAAAAGACAGGGAGAGAAAATTGGAAATTCTCGAAAGATTGATGGAGAAATATCAGCCCGAGGGCGGGTATGACCCCATTTCGGAAGAAGTGATGAAGAAGACAGCGATTATCGAAATATCCATCCGGGAGATGACCGGAAAAGAGAGATTGGGATAGATGGAAGGATCTGTTTCCATTGTCAAATGCCAAACCTATGACGAAAAAGAAGTTCTAAAAGCACTCCGGCGATCCATTGATCTCATCGGAGGGATCAATTCGTTTGTAAAGAGGGGTGACCGTGTCCTTCTCAAGCCCAATCTCCTTTATGGAAAGAGCCCGGAGAAGGCAGTGACCACCCACCCTTCCATCATAAGAGGGGTTATTCAGATTGTCAGGGAAAATGGGGGAATCCCAATTCTTGGCGATAGCCCGGGGCTGGGTAGCGCCCTAAGGGTTTCCGAGAATTCCGGGATTAAAAGGGTCGCAGATGCGATGGATTGTCCGATTGTTGAATTTAACAGGCCTGTTTTGCCTCCGGAGAGCAAAGGAAGAATCTTTAAAAATATTGAGATCGATCAGGCCGTTTTCGAAGCCGATGTCATCATCAATCTTCCGAAGTGGAAAACTCACGCTCAGATGCTCCTCACCCTTGGCGTCAAAAATCTTTTTGGATGTGTCCCTGGACCGAGGAAGGCGCTTTGGCATCTCAAGGCCGGAGAAGATCACAAAATATTTGCTCAGATGCTGGTAGATATTTATCATATGATTCAGCCGGCGCTTACTATTCTGGACGGGATCGTTGGAATGGAGGGAAGTGGCCCTAACAGTGGTCATCCCATTTCGCTTGGACTGTTATTAGCCAGCCCGGACCCACTCAGTCTTGATCAGATTGTCTGCGATCTTCTTGGAATTCCACGAGAGTCTCTGTTGACGAATCGAGTGGCCTTTGAACAAGGGTTGGGAATGGATGGGATCATAGTGGTGGGAGAACGTTTGGAGGATGTGAGAATCAGGCAGTTTAAGTTCCCCGGCCTATGGAGGATTGACTGGAATCTCCCGGGGTTTATCAAGAAAGCTTTAAAAAATGCGTTCAGCTCAAAGCCGGTTATCGCAGAAGAGGTGTGTAAGCTATGCAGACAATGCATTGAAATCTGTCCACCCAAGGTGCTCAAAGAAAATGAAAAAGGCTTGGAAATTGATTACGGTCAATGTATCCGGTGTTTCTGCTGTCAGGAAATCTGTCCGGAGGGAGCCATCACTATCCAACAAGGATGGGGGTTGAAATTGGTAGGCGGTAGGCAAAAATTAGTAGACTAACTCATGATAGTAATCAGTAATCGGTGATCAGTGATCAGTGGTGACTGACAAGTGACTGATAACTGATGACCGGTCACTGATCACTTGGATTTCAGAGGATGCGAACCATTAAACTTCTGATCGAATACGATGGAACGAACTACCTGGGATGGCAGGTGCAAGCAAAGGGACTTACCATCCAGGGAATGATCGAAGAGAAATTGAAACTTCTCACAGGGGAGGGTGTCTGTCTGATTGGATCAGGAAGGACGGATGCAGGAGCGCATGCCTTTGGGCAGGTGGCCCATTTTAAAGTCCAGAACAGAATGGATGCGGGGACAATCCAGAAAGCCATTAACAGCCTACTTCCCCCCGATATTGTTATTAAAAAGGCAGAAGAAGTTGAAGAGAATTTTCATGCCCGGAAACAGGCCAGGAGCAAGATTTATGAGTACCGGATCCTCAATCGGCCCATCCGATCCGTATTTCATCGCGGATATGCCTGGCACATCCCGCAGAAGTCGGACTGGGAAGAGGTAAAGAAAGCAACTCAGAAACTGGTGGGTGAACATGACTTCTCGTCTTTCCGTTCAACAGGAACCCCAACGAAGACCGCTGTCCGGAAAATCTTTCGGGCTGAATGGAAGAAGGGAAGGGATGGACTGATGAGATTTGAGATTGAAGCGAGCGGTTTCCTGAAACAGATGGTCAGGGCTATCGTAGGAACGCTGGTAGAAGTAGGAAGAGGGAAGATCGATGCGGATGAGTTTCAAAAGATTCTTGAATCAAAAGACAGAAAAAAAGCAGGCCCCACCGCCCCTGCCCATGGTTTATTCTTGAAAGAAGTGAAATATGATGGTTTCGTAAAAAGTCGTCATTCCCGTGGAAACGGGAATCCAGGAGAATTCTAACTATCTTACAAGACTGTTCATATTTCAACTATCCATATACCTTGACGAAACCATCCTTTCTTTGATAATGTTCCACCATGTTGGGGAGACCGAAAAAAGATGTCCCGAGGAACCTGGACCGGATTACCATACCGACGACCTGGCTCTTCGGAAGAACTGGGGACATCCACAATTTTCATCCTAACATCTCTTTTAAATTTAAAGGGTTAGGCAAGAATCAGGCCTATAATAATAGGCAGAATTATCTTATCATGATATAATATTTCCGCCTAATATCTGTTCAGCACCAAGGAGAGGTTCAAAAAGACAGGCCCGGGAAAGCCAAGTTTATTAATTGATGTAGAATTCCTATGACAAGTACAAACGACCTAAGATGTCCTGGTAGTGACCCGCTCTCAAGGGTAGTGCCCGAATTGTTCCAATGTCTTGCGTGTAATGAGGAAATTGAGATCTGGACCGACGAAGTCGGAGGAAGATGTCCATCATGCAAAACTTACTTCAAGAAGATACAGCTATCAAATGCAACGACCACCCCACAAAATGCTCTGAACAGCTACGACGCAAAACTCAAACAGTTGATCCAAAATGCGCAAGGATCAGGAGCTACTGAGGCTGCGATTATTTCAACAAGGGTTATTGTGGTTGACGACGACCTTGCCGACAAATGCCGAGAACCGCGGTGCGAGAATTACGGACTGTCAAGAAGTTGCCCTCCTCATATCTCAGGGCCTACGGTGTTCAAAGAACACCTTGAAGAGTTTAGTCAGGCGGTCTTCTTCAAAATTGATGTTCCTTCAGAGATTCTCTATTCCAGTGAGCGCCGGGAGCTTTTTCAATTGCTCCACGAAATAGCAGCTGGTATCGAAAAGTCTGCCATCGAAATGGGATTCGCACACGCACAAGCTTATGCGGGAGGTTCATGTAAGAAAGTCTTTTGTTACGACTACCCTGAATGCCTCGCGCTTGCTGGAGAAGGAGAATGCAGGAATCCTGGATACGCAAGGCCTTCTATGTCCGGATTCGGGATTAATGTGGCAAAGCTCTTTGAAACGGCCGGATGGAACACGGGCACCAATACTCATGACGCTGTTTCAACTGCAAACAAAACCGCAAGCGTTTGCGGCTTGGTATTGATCTATTGACCGGTCTTTGAAGGGAAGGGCTGAAAGCGGAATGGCCTGGGAAAGGTCTCAGTAGGCTTTATGTTGGTCGACAGATTAGGATATTTCGTTTTTATGAAGATCAGGGTTGAGAAAAAACATTGTTGGAATCGTTCTTGGAAAACTTATAAGGTAAAATCTCATAATCCCGCTGAAGCCCTGATTAATGCTTTAGATATTTTAGAAAAACACGGATTCTACATCAATCATAACACAATTCAATTTGGAGAAAAAATTGGATCCCCCGATTATTTTAAAAAGTTGGGACTTTAAAACTCTTAACAAGCCGCATCAACTCGGACTGGCTATTCCGCTAACCAAGACTTAGTACCAGGCAAGGATAATTAGGTATTGGTTAAAATGGATGGGGGAAAATGTGGTCGAGGGGAAGAAAAGAAAATGCCGTGTTTCCGTTGCCTGACACCCGTCTGTATTATGTTTGGTTATCCAATCCTGGAAATCAGGAGCCCCGGGGAGATTGTTTATGAAAAAGACGTTTGATGCCGTACAGGATGGTGAGACAAGTTGTTGAGGATGAGGGATACGCATGTCCCGAGATTTGTTCGCCCGAAGAACTAATGGAGGTCGTGAAATGAAAGCCCCGATTGTTGAGGAAGTCCGAAAGCACCGAATGGAACATACACAGAAATTTCAAGGAAATCTTTCTACAATCTGCGCCGACCTGCGACACGTTCAGATAGCTTCTGGCCACAAAATTATCCGTCTTGCTCCCAGAAAGCTGGAACGCCCAAGAAAACATGTTAAGGCGGGCAACTGATAGTAAACCGTGATCAGTGATTGTGTCCGTTGAGAAGAAGCCGCCCTTAAGAACTCAGGGAGACGTCCAAATGCTGCCTGCAACAACGGCTAACACGCTGCAAAAAACTATCGTCCAAACTCTTATGGCCCCTGCCTTCCTTATATTAAGATCCTAAAAATTGAATTGACATAGGCATTGGAAAATCTCCCCTCGCCCCTCCCGTGGTCGGGTCTTTTCGACTTTGCCAAAGAGGGGTAATTCCTCCCTTAGGCAAAGGGAGGATAGGAGGGATTTTACAAATGGATGTCGTTACTATTTTGAGAAAATTAACTATATTTTGATCAACTCGTAATCCCTTGTGCCCAGGCCGATTTCTTCGGCATAACCGAGTTGAATATTCCAATCGACCTCCGGGTAGATGGCGCGAAATTTATCTCCTCCCTGTCCCCAATTCCGGGACAGTTTAGAAGATCGATTTCCCTCTTCCTGATTGACCAGATCGACCGAAGCCTGATCGATGGCTACAGGGTCCTCAGAGGCAAGGATTCCGATATCATTGACAATCGGGGTGTCAGAGAATCCGTAACAATCGCAGGCAGGGGAGATCTGGGTGAGGAAGTTTAGGTAGAGGGCCTTCCCTTTTTTCTTGTGAACGACTCCGTAGGCGTGCTCCACCATCTTCTTCTGAAAGAGGGGGATCGATTCATTCCACTGGATCTGGATGGCTCCGGCAGGGCAGGTGAGGATGCATTCTCCGCATCCGATGCATTTTTTTGAATCGATGAGAGCGACCGGTTGTTTGCCTTTGCCCTCCACTTCAGGTGGGATCATTGAAATGGCGTCTGAAGGGCACCAGGGAAGGCAGGTCTCGCACCCTTTGCACGACTTCGCTTTCACTTTGGGTGAGATGTTGGAATGCTGGCTCAACTTCCCCTCCCGGCTGGCGCATCCCATCCCGAGGTTCTTTAGCGTTCCTCCAAATCCCGATAGTTCATGCCCCTTAAAATGGGTCACGCCGAGCAGGGCATCCGCCATATGAATGGCGTGGGCAATGGAGACAGTTTTAAAAAGGGGTTTATCGATTTTGACCTTGACCGCGCTGTTTCCTCTCAAACCATCGGCGATCAGGACTGGGGCATTGACTGCGGATTCGGTGAAGCCGTGTTCATAGGCAGTGGTGAGATGGGAGACCGCCTCACTCCGGGTTCCAATATAGAGGGTATTCGTATCAGTCAGGAAGGGTTTTCCTTTGCAATCCCTGACCCGGTCCACGATTTTTTTTAAAAAGATGGGCCGGACATAGGCCGTGTTGCCTTTTTCGCCAAAGTGGAGCTTGATCGCAACCAGGTCTTTCTCTTTGATCTTTCCTTTTAGGTCGGTCCGCTCGAGAAGAATATCGATCTTATCGAAGAGCGTCTTTTTTGATTCCACTTTCAGGTCAGAGAAAAATACATTGCTTTTCATGGGTTAGTCTCCGTGGCGAAATTCTAAGAGAAACCCGGAGGTGTGTCAATGTTCGGAGGTAGGAATTGGTCATGCCTCACTGGGGTGTGTGTGAGAGCCGATAGGCGGGGCCTGCTGCAGGTCTAACCCCGCCTCCAACATAGGCGGGACAGGAATGTCCCGCCTATCGGGTATCATTCAGTTTTTATCAAGAATTTTGTTCCCCAAGTTGACGATGGATTTTCCTGTATCATCTCCTAAAAGTTTCTTTCCAGGAAAAGAGACAAACCAGCAAGTTCTGCGGGTTGATTTTATTTTGGAAATAATGTAGTAAATATAACTGTTTCCATTTCGATTCGGAGGCTTGAAGAAAGGAGAGAAGATGAAACGATTTGAACCGGACCACATCCGCAATATCGGAACCTTTGGACATGGCGGAGAGGGGAAAACCTCCCTGGTTGAAGCCATCCTCTTCAATACGGGAGAGAATACACGCCTGGGAAAGGTGGATGATGGCTCCTCTTTGATGGATTTTGAGCCGGAAGAGATCAACCGGAAGATCAGCATCAGCGCCTCGCTTGCCCATTTCGAATGGGACAAACACCGGTTTTATCTCATTGATACCCCCGGGTATGCCAACTTCATCGCAGAGGCAAAGGCCTCGATGAGGGTTGTGGATGGAGCAGTGATTGTTGTCGGCGGAAATTCGGAAGTGAAGGTCCAGACCGAGACGGTATGGGGGTATGCAAATGAGTTTCAGGTTCCCCGGATTCTCTATGTGAGCAAGATGGATACGGAGCGGGCCGATTTCTTGAAGGTGGTGGAGGATGTGAAGAAACGCTTTCCTTCTCAGTCTGCTGTTCCCGTCCAACTCCCCATCGGAGGGGAAAAGAGTTTCAGGGGAGTGGTCGATCTGATTGAGAAAAAAGCCTATCTCTACCGGGAGGACGGAAGCGGGCAGTTCGAATTGAAGGAGGTTCCCTCCGAATTGAAAGAAGAGGTGGACCGGCTTCGCGAAAAGATGATCGAAGCTGTGGTAGAAATGGACGATCAACTGATGGAGAAGTATCTCGAGTCAGGGGAGGTCTCCAATGAAGAGATCCTGCGGTGTCTCCGGAAGGGGACGATAGAGAAAAAGTTGGTGCCGGCCGTCTGCGGCTCCTCCACCCGAAATATTGGAAGCCAACCCCTTCTTGACCTGATGATTCGCTGTTTTCCTTCGCCTCAGGAGAGAGGAGCAGTTCAGGTTAAGGATGTGAAGACCGGAGAGGTTGCTTCGAGGGAACCGAAAGAAGATGGACCTCTCTCGGCTTTCATTTTTAAAACGATTGCCGATCCTTTTGCAGGGAAGTTGAGCCTCTTCAGGGTCTATTCCGGGAGCCTCAATGCCGATTCGACTGTTTACAATTCGAAAAGAGATGTCAAGGAGAGGATCGGCCAGATCTACCTGCTGGAAGGGAAGAAACAGAAACCTGTGGGATTCGCCGGCGTGGGGGATATCGTGGCCGTGGCTAAGTTGAAAGAGACAACTACCGGCGATACTTTCAGTGATGAAAAAAAACCTGTTGTTTTTGAAGAAACCAAATTGCCCCTTCCCATGATCTCCTATGCGCTTACCCCCAAGTCCAAAGGGGATGAAGAGAAGATTGCGGCCTCCCTTGCCCGGATTCATGAGGAAGACCCGACGACCATGGTGGGCAGAGATGAGCAGACCGGAGAGATTCTTCTTTCCGGAGTAGGACAGACGCATGTGGAGGTGGTGGTTGAGAAGTTGAAGAGGAAGTTTGGCGTTGAGGTGAACCTGAGCACTCCAAAGGTTCCCTATAAGGAGACGATCCGCGGATCGAAACAGGGAATCATCTATCGCCACAAAAAACAGACCGGCGGAAGAGGGCAGTTTGCCGAAGTCCATTTCGATGTCTCCTCTCTTCCCAGGGGAGGAGGATTCGAATTTGAGAACGGACTTGTGGGAATGAATGTGCCGAGAAACTTTGTTCCAGCCGTGGAAAAGGGGATTGCCGAGGCCATGCAGAGCGGCGTTCTTGCAGGTTTTCCCGTGGTTGATGTGAAAGTCCGGTTTTACGACGGAAAGTCCCATGAGGTCGATTCTTCGGAAATGGCCTTTAAGCTTGCGGCGATCATGTGCTTCAAAAATGGAGTCAAGGAAGCCAGTCCCGTATTGCTTGAGCCGATCATGAAGGTCGAGGTGACCGCCCCGGATGAGAACATCGGCGATGTGATCGGCGATCTGAACAGCCGCAGAGGGAGAGTCATCAAAGTGGATGCAAAGGGAAATTACCAGGCGATCCAGGCCAATGTCCCCATGTCCGAAATGCTTAAATATGCGCCGGACCTGAACTCCAAAACGGGCGGAAGAGGAACCTTTACCATGGAGTTCTCCCATTACGAGGAGGTGCCCGCTCAGATAGCCGAGAAGGTGATCGCCCAGGCTAAGAAGGATAAAGAGAAGGAAGATTAATCACGAAAAGTTGAAATTTCAAATGTCAAAATCCAAATACCTAAGAAATGTCAAAATAGCTTAATGTTAAAAAACTTTTTGACATTTGGATTTTGGGCTTAATTTGAGCTTTGAACTTTGACATTTGGAATTTTGGTGTATCATGAGGGCTGTCATCCAGAGAGTTAAGTCCGCTGAGGTTCTGGTGGATGGCCATGTGTCCGGCAGGATTGGCAAAGGCCTTCTGGTTTTTGTCGGCGTGGCCAAGGGCGATGGCGAGAGCGATCTCTCCTTTCTCACTTCCAAAATACCTGAGCTCAGAATCTTCGAAGATCAATCCGAAAAATTCAACCTTTCCCTGAAAGAGATCGGAGGAGAAATATTGGTCGTCTCCCAGTTTACCCTCTATGGCGATTGCCGGAAGGGAAGAAGGCCCTCCTTCACAGAAGCAGAAGATCCCATTCTTGCAAGAGACCTCTACGAACGATTCATCCTTAGATTGAAGGAACAGAACATCCCGGTCCAGACAGGGGAGTTCCAGGCCAAGATGGAGGTTTGCCTCGTCAATGACGGGCCTGTCACACTTATACTGGAGAGTAGAAGGGGTTGAAGTCCAAAGTTCAAAACCCAAATGTCAAATGACTGGATTCCTGCTTCTGCAGGAATGACAATCATTATCTATGAAAAGGCAATTTTACCTCCCCCTTTTAATCGGCCTTTTAATCTTCACGAGTCTTTTTTATGAAGCCGAAGGCCTTGGAGAAAGAAAGGAGAAAGGGATGCGAGAGGTCAGGGAGCCTGCGGTTTCAGGGATGTTCTATCCCGACAAACCGGATATCCTATCCAGGGATGTTAAAAAATATTTGGAGAATGCAAAGAAAGAAAAGATTGACGGCGAGGTCATTGCGCTTGTCTCACCCCACGCAGGGTATATGTATTCGGGGCAGGTGGCAGCCCATGCTTATAAATTGATCGAGGGAAAGACCTTCGATTCGGTTGTGGTCGTTTCACCCAGCCACCGGGTTGACTTTAAAGGGGCCTCCCTCTATGACCGTGGAGGATACCGGACTCCACTGGGTGTTGTTCCCATCGATGTTGAATTGTCAAAGAGGATGATGGAGAGATGGAATGGGATTCGGTTTCTTCCGGAAGCCCATGGTCAGGAACATTCCCTGGAGGTTCAGATTCCATTTCTTCAGGTCGTTTTAAAGTCGTTCAAACTCATCCCCATTGTGATGGAGCCCTACTGGAGCCGCGAAACCTGCCAGTTGCTTGCACAGGCCATCGCCGATACGATCAGAGGGAAGAATGTGTTGCTCATCGCCAGCACAGACCTCTCCCATTTCCACTCCTATGAAAAGGCCGTGCAATTGGATAAAATTGTCCTCGGACATCTTGGACGGTTCGATGCGGAAGGTTTGAATCGTGATTTGAAAGAAGGCCGCTGTGAAGCCTGCGGCGGAGGGCCTGTCATTACGGTGATGTTAGCGGCAAAGGCATTGGGAGCAACACGGGGCAAGGTTCTCAAATATCTCAATTCAGG
Organism: Deltaproteobacteria bacterium; assembly: GCA_018333535.1. GTDB lineage: Bacteria > Desulfobacterota > BSN033 > BSN033 > UBA1163 > RBG-16-49-23. The sequence continues at coordinate 40,870 of JAGXTA010000033.1, forward strand.
AGATGTGACAGGAGACCGGAGCCGCGTGGTGGGGTATGCGGCGGCCGTCTTTTATAAGGCGGCAGGAGGAGAAGAGAAGATGAAAGGAGAAAAAAAAGCCGGTATTGATCTGGGATTGAGCGGGGATGAGAAGAAAACTCTTCAACAGATTGCAAAGACAGTCATTGAGAATAAAACAAAAGGAAAGCCCATCCCTGAATTTAAGATAGACTCTCCGGTTTTAAAAGAGAACAGGGGAGCTTTTGTCTCGCTCCATAAGAAAGGGCAACTGAGGGGATGTATCGGTTATATCGAGGGCAAGGGCCCTCTTCATAAGACGATCGAAGAGATGGCTGAAGCAGCCGCATTCCGCGACCCCCGATTTGCACCCGTGACGGAAAAGGAGCTGTCCGAACTCGACATTGAGATCTCCGTCCTCACTCCGCTTAAGAAAATCACAGATGTCAATGAGATCGAAGTCGGCAAGCACGGGATCTATATCAAGAAGGGATGGTACTCCGGCCTTCTCCTTCCACAGGTGGCTACGGAATACGGATGGGACCGGAAAACCTTTCTCGAACATACCTGCCAGAAGGCAGGGCTTCCCTCCGGTGCGTGGAAAGACAAGGATGTAGAGATCTATATCTTCTCGGCGGATATTTTCTGAAGGATCACTCTTTCCTTTAAGGGATGGCGAACAAGTATAAGGCTAAATAAAGTAAGAAAGAAAAAAGGATGAGGATGATAGAAGCGCCCAGGGTCAATCCTGGCAACTCCCCGGGGTATTTTCTCTTCTCCTCCTCCAGCGCCTGCTCGCAAACGTCTGTGCTCACCGATTTCGCCAGGCGCCTTTTACCCGCCAAGAGCATCTCTTTTTTCTTTATCTCAAAGGCCGCCGCAGGATTTTTGCTGAACCAGATGAGAGCCCTTGCCGCGTTCAGGACAAATCGGTCCACAAAATTGGCAAAAGTCATCAACGGTTTCTCGCAAAACCATATGATTCTCTCCCCGGCTTTTCGATAGAACCAATCCGTATCGAGCGTTATGGTAGGCTCGCCATGAAGTCTTTTTCTTAACAACCAGAATGCGACAAAGGTAAAAAGAAGAAGTTGGGACATGGCAACCAGATGAGCAGGGGCATAGGGTTCATAGTGAACCGGATAAGGGAGCATATCGTAAAGAATTTTGGGATAGACGCCAATCAGGGTGCAAAAAAAGGCGGTGATTCCCATGGCCACGAGCATATTCCAAGGCGGTTCTTTCGCCTTGCAAGCTGGTTCTCCCTTGGCAAACCAGACACCCCATGGTAGTTTCAGTCCCGTGTGAAGGAAGGTACCGATGGAAGCGCCTTCGAGCATCAACCATATGATTGGCAGGTGCCACATTGCCGAGGCCTGGACCACCATGGTCTTGCTCACAAATCCATTGAATAAAGGAAATCCTGAGATCGAATAGGCCCCCACCATATAGAGATGGAAAGTAATGGGCATATACTTGTAGATGCCTCCCAGTTCGGTGAGTTTACTCTTTCCCGTCACCTCAAGGACGGCGCCAGCGCCCATAAAAAGGAGGGCCTTATAGAGGATGTGGGAAAAGGCGTGGGCCACGGCGCCATTGAACGCCATTTCTCCAGCAGGCGTGCCAACGACCCCCATGCCCACCCCACAGACCATATAACCTACCTGGGAAATGATGTGGTAGGCTAAAAGCCTCCGGATATCATTCTCCAGTACGGCGAAAACGACGCCATATACGGCCATGATTGCGCCTAACCATATGAGGAGTTCTACACCCGGGAAACCCCTGAGCAGCACATAGATCGCACTCTTTGTGGTAAAGGCGGTTAAGAACACTGCTCCAGTAACCGTTGCTTCGGGATAGGCATCCGACAACCATGCATGCAAGGGAGGAACGGCGGCATTGATGATAAAGGCGAGGAGGATCAGGTAAGAGGACAGATTCGTCCAATTCAGCCCCACTCCCCACTGGAAGGTTTCAAAAGCAATCGAACCCGTGGTTTGGACATGTAAGAAAATCCCTCCAAGCAAACAGGCCCCACCGAAAAAATGAACGAGAATATATCGCAGGCCGGCCCCGAAGGATGCTTTGGTCTTCCGGTACCAGATGAGGAAGAGAGCAGACCAGGCCATGATTTCCCAGAAGAAGAACAGGGTGAGAAGGTCGCCTGAAAAAACAACCCCCAGGGCGCTTCCGACATAAAGATACGCTACGATATGTTGCCCATCCTCTTTGACATGTAATGCGAAAAGCATCATGCAAAAGGATGCGATAACAAAGACATAGGCGAAGACAGTGCTTAAGGGGTCAATCCTGCCCAGAACGAGATCGTAGCCTAAGAAAGAGAGAGACCAGGTTTTCCCTTCTGAGAGAAATACCCCCTTCGATATCAACAGGAGGTTGATGAACGCCAGGGCAGGGATGAAGAGGAGGTAGACCTTCTTGAGCGTCCCCCTGAAGAAGGGAATCAAAGCGGATCCAAGGATGTAGATCAGGCCAGGATGGAACCAATCAATCATGAATCTCTGCTCCTGATGGTTTCAGGTTTATCATAGTAGTCCTCTTCTTTCTGGAGCCAGCGATGTCCCAGCGCCTTTGACCCGAGGATGATCAGAATGCAACCGATAAAACCATACAACGCACTGAAAACCGGCAAATTCTCCCAAACAAAGTAATGATGGGGAGACAGATAGAAGTGGACCCCAAAACCGGCGAGAATACTTAAGAAAAGGCATCCGTAAAGTATTCGAAACAGGTGTTTCATCGTTCCTTTCATATTCTCCTCTCAATGGCTTAAGGCGAGGTTCGCCATATGGAGCAAAGCCTCCGAAACAGGGTTTGGAAAATAGAAGATGATCGAAAAAAGAGCGGTGATGCTCAGCGGGATGATCATGAATAATGGGGCTTCCTTGATCCTCTTACTTCCCTTCCAATTCGAATCCATCCCCTCCGCATTTCCGAAGAACGCCGTATAGACAATCGGGAAGAAATAGACGACGTCTAAAAGGGAGCTGATGAGGAGTACAGCCAGGAAGATAAGATTGCCGTTTTGCAGGGCCCCCAATCCGAGGAACCATTTGCTGATAAATCCGGCTGTGGCAGGCATGCCACACATGCCGAAGGCCCCCACGGTGAAGGCGAACATCGTCACTGGCATCCTCCTTCCAATCCCCGCCATCTCGCTGATATTTTTCTTTCCTGAGGCGACCAGAATTGAGCCGGCGCAGAGAAAGAGGGTGATCTTCATAAATCCATGAAGGGGGATGTGGATCATGGCGCCGGTGACGCCCATGGGGCTCAATAGCGCAACGCCGAAGATGATGTAGGAGAGCTGGCTGATGGTGGAATAGGCCAGCCTCTTTTTCAAATTGTCTTGAGCAATCGCAAAGAGAGAAGCGCCGATCATCGTCACGGCGGCGAATGAGGCGAGCATCACCCCCAGCCCGAGTTCCCCCATGGTGTCTGTTCCATACACATAGCACACGATCCTGACAATTCCGAAAACACCGGCCTTGACGACCGCAACGGCATGCAACAGGGCGCTGACCGGGGTGGGAGCGACCATGGCCGTGGGGAGCCAGGAATGGCAGGGGATGTAGGCGGCCTTCATAAATCCCAGGAGAAAGAGAAGGAAGAGGATCATCAAGAAAGGCCGGGAGGCGGAAGCCAGCGTTAAATGGCCTCCGGGGTTGAAGTCGGTCGTCCCTGACACGGAATAGTCGAGGGCGATGGCAGCCAGCAAGAACACGCCTGAGGTCAGCAGGTAGGCGAGGTACTTCCGGCCCGCGAAGAGGGCCTCGGGCGATTCTTCGTGAACCACCAGAGGGTAGGTGGAGATGGTCAAGATTTCGTAAAAGACATACATCGTGATCAAATTGCCGGAGAGGGCGACGCCGACCGCGCCGAAGATCGCCAGGGCGAAGCAGAAGTAATATCTCGTTTGAGCGTGCTCTTGCAGGGCCCTCATATAGCCTATGGAAAAGATGGACACTATGATCCAGAGGAAGGAAGAGGTCATGGCGAACATGAGGCCAAAGGCGTCCACCTTAAATCCAAAATTGATCCCTGGAAGCATTCCGGTCAAGAGGGTGTACTCAATTGTCTGTGCCCGTAAGATCATGGGCGCCATGGAGAGAATGATGGCAAATTGAAAGAGGCCTGCGATCAGGGTCCAGCTTTCCCTTAAGTTCGGCCGCCTGTTAGAGAGCAGGATGAGGAGGGCCGCAATCAGAGGGCAGGCAAGAGCCAATGCGGGTTTTATGGATTCAACCGTTAGGATCATGGAACCTTCCCCAATCCAAACATGAGATTGACCTGGTCGAGGATCGGGATCGGAATCTTCCCCAGCCACACGATGCCCATCACGATGCAAAGGGAGGACAAGAGAAGGATGGGAATCAACATGCCAAGGGGGATTTCCTCTCTCATCCCGTGAGAACCGTGAGAGGAGTGTCCGCCTTCTTCATGCTTCATATACATCGTTTCGATGACCCGCCAGAAATAGACCAGGTTCAGGAGGGAGCTGATCAAGAGCACGGCGACAAAGAAATAGTTTTTTATCTCGATGGAGGCCAGGATGATGTAAAGCTTTGAGACGAATCCCGCGCTGGGCGGTATCCCGATCATTGAGATCGCCGCAAGCACAAAAGCGGCGCAGGTGTAAGGCATCTTCCTCGCCAATCCCCGGAACTCCGTGATATGCCACAAATTGGCCTTATAGATGAACGCTCCTGCGGCCAGAAAGAGGCAGCCTTTCATCAGGGCGTGGTTTGCGATATGCATCAGGGCGGGATTGAGCCCTCCCCATGGAGATTCAACGGCGGATAGGGAAATGCCCACGGCGAGCATGATGTAGCCCATATTGGCGACGCTCGAATAGGCGAGCATCCGTTTCAGATTGACCTGGGTGATGGCCATTACAGACCCCATGAGGATCGCAGCCACAGCGACCCAGCAGAGGATATCAAAGACAGGCAGGAGCTTGAGAAACTCCAGGGTGAACACGGAAAAAGACACCCGGATGAAGGCATAGGTGGAAATTTCGATCATGATGCCGGAGAGCATGGCGCTGATTTCTGCGGGGGCAAACGCATGGGCATCCGGAAGCCAGGTATGGAAAGGGAAGAGCGCCATTTTAATGCTCAGTCCAACAATAAAAAAGACAAATGCCGCCTTCACCACTTTGTTCCCATAGAAGGGAGGCAGCAGAAGGGAAAGGTCGTGGATGTTGAGCGAACCCGTTACTGAGTAGAGACATCCTATCCCGAGGATGAAGAAACAGGTGCCGATCGACCCCAGGATCAGATAGGTAAAGCTCGCTTTGAGAGCAATCTTTCCCCTGGCCGCAATCAGGGCGTAAGCGGAGATGGAGAAGATCTCGATGAAGACAAACATATTAAAAATATCTCCGGTCAACGTCACCCCGCAAAGGCCTGCGATGAGAAGTTGAAAGAGCGTATAGAAGGAGACCCTTTTCCCGGGGAGCTCATGCTCGATATTGCTTTTAGAATAGATGGCACAGGCAAGTGAGAGAAAGAGGAGGATGATGAGGATATAGGCGTTTAAGGAATCCACCACCAGTTCAATTCCCCAGGGCGGTTTCCATCCTCCCAGCCAGTAATGGATGGGGCCGTGAATCAGCACACGCCGGAGGATGATGAAGGACATGATGAACTGGGCCGTCAGGGTCAGCCAGAAGATGAAGATGCACGACTTCTTATTGAACCACCCGGCAACGAGAATGGTAAATGCGGAAAAGAGAGGGATGACAATGGTCAGAATAGGAAGGTGTTCAACAAAACCAGTCATAGGATGAAGCGTTTAAAAAACCGGCTAATCCCGGCTCATCTCCCTTCTTTTTTGATGGCTTCGAGGATCTCTGATTCCTCGATCGTCCCGTATTCCTCATACAGCCGGATGATCAGCGAGAGGGCAACCGCCGTGGTCGCCACTGCAACGACAATAGCGGTCAGGATGAGGACATGGGGCAATGGATTGACATATTGGTAACCCTTGAGGATCGTCTCATCGCTCACAATCGGCGCTGTTCCCTTTTTGACCACTCCCAGAGAGATGTAGAACAGGAAGATCGCCGTTTGAAAGATGTTCAGACCAATGATCTTTTTAACCAAATTTTCTTTGGTGATGACGGCATAAAAACCGATGAGCATCAGGAGGATCGATATCCAGTAGTTGTATTTTGCAAATATCTCTGAAATCAGCCACTCCGTCATGGTGATGTTTATCCCTCCTTCTCCTTTCCCTTATCCCATGCGAGATCAAAAAAGATGGAGATCATAATCGCCATGACGGTCATCCCGACGCCGATTTCAATCAGGTCGATCCCCAGCGCCCTGTTTTCTTCAAAATGAGAGGTGAAGGGGATGAAGCCGTAATTCAGATACTGCGCAGCCCCCAGGCTGAATAGGATGCTCAGAAGGCCCACTCCTGCATAAATGTATAACCCTGCGGAGCTGAGCGCCATATTCACCGATTCAGGGACTCGCTTCTTCCCCCTGGCGATATTGAAAACAACAATATAAAGGATGAAGGAGGAGGCAAAGACAGCGCCTCCCTGGAACCCTCCTCCCGGCCCGAGCGATCCGTGGAAGATCACATACAGGGCAAAGAGCTGGATGAAAGGGATCATGATTCGTGAAACCGTTTCAACGACAATGCTCCCCTTTTCCGTTGTAGGATTCAAAGTTTCCCCCGCCTCCTTAATAGAAGGATGACCGATACCCCTGCCGTAAATATGACAACGGTCTCTCCCAGGGTATCATACCCCCGATAATCGGCCAGCCCGTGGGTGACCATATTGGGAACGGCTGTTTCCTTCAACCCTTTTTCAAACCACCTGACGACAAAGGCGTGGCGGTAAATCCGGAGTTGGTCCCCTTCTTTGACGACCCAGTAATACTTTTCCTCCCTTGCGTAATGGGCCTCATTTTTCGGAATGAAGATGTTCCACTGTCTTTCCTCACCAGGGACCTTCTCCGCCCTGGAGGGCGGAGGAAACTTCCCCTTTTTTAATGCATCGGATAATGCTCCTGGAATCGCTCCCTGATTCAAAATATTTTCTGACGGACCGGCATGGAGATCGAAGAGCTTCACCGCTCTGATGGATGGAGCATTAGGGTCGCCGAAGGCAGGAATATCCTCGGCCACATAGATAAAGAGTCCACCGAGCAGGATGATTAAAATGAGCGCAGTGGCTTTAAACCTTATCATTTTTTCTCCCACCTTGTTGTCCTTGCGAGGGCCGCAATCATGAAGGCGGTGGTCACGCCCGCTCCTACGGTGGCCTCCATGAAGCCCACATCCACGGATTGCATCTCCACCCATGCCAGGGCCATGAGAAAGCTATAGGCGCCGAGCAAGATGACAGCGCTCAGGAGATCCTTGATTGTAATGGCTGCAATCGCTATGATGACAAGAAGAAATAAAAGAAAGAGGTTGATGGACATTGTCATCTCAATCTCTCCTGTTCCTACGATTCCATAAAGATGTGGGCCACTTTCCTCTGCATGGTTTGATCCACCAGCAAGGCATCCGCAGGCTCCTTTGCAATGGCATGGACCTGAAACTTTCCCTTTTCAGGTTCTACGTTGATCGTGATGGTGCCGGGTGTTAATGTGATCGAATTGGCCAATGTGGTCAGGGCCCAATCTCCCCTCAGGGAGGTTTCAAAGTCGAAGACACAGGGGTCGATGGGCATTTTCGGATGCAACACCCGGTAGGCGACATCAATATTGGCCATGACGATCTGCCATAATTCCCATGGGGTATAACAGAGGAGCCTCCAGGATTTTATTATAAGTTTATCGCTCTTTCCCTTCACCAGTAGGTCATGGGAGATAAGGGCAACCAGCGCACTGCAGATTCCGCCGGCGATGAGGTGAAAGGCGGTCAAAAGGCCGGATAAAATGATCCAAAAGAGAAACATCACGCCAAAGGTGATGAAAAAACCGAACCATTTCCCTTCCTTTTTCATCGTCTCTCTTCTCCTGATTTCCATGGCTTCAAGCCTGTTCGATAGGCCGCTTTCATGATCGCATGTGTGGCTGTAGGATTGGCGATAAAGATGAAGAAGATGAGGAAAAGAAGCCTGACCGGGACAAGGGGATGGTGAGAATAATGGAAAAGATGGTAGATCGTGAGGCCAAAAATAATGAGCCCTCCCCCCAACGTATCGCACTTCCCTGTGGCATGCAGCCGCGTATAAAAATCGGGCAATCTTAATAATCCAATGGATCCAACGAGCAAAAAGAAGACGCCTCCGGCAAGCAAGAGGGTGACAATTATATTAACTAAGAGCATACATCACCTCTTTCGACGTATTTGGCAAATACCAGCGTGCCGATGAAGTTTAGCATGGCATAGAGAATGGCGATGTCAAAGAAGAGGGGCCTTTCAAAAAAGTATCCAAAGACGACCAGCAGGGCGATCGTTTTGGTTCCGACGACATTTACAGCCGCAACCCTGTTAAATACACCGGGCCCAACTGCCCCCCTGTAGAGACTGAGAGAAATCGATACAAGGATGAGGAGGGCCACAGCTAAAAATAGGGTGATCATCTACTCACTCCTTTTCATTTGATAGTTAGAGGTATTGGACTCCCGAAGGAGGATGAGGCTTTCGAAAACCGATGGAGATACAGGGCCGCGCTGATCGAGATTGAGAAATTTAGCCAACATATCTATAATTGCTTGTTAAAAATCGCACAAATCATATAAGGTGTTTTGGGAATAGTCAAGTTATTTTTAACATTTTTTTTGGAGAGCTCTGAAAAACGATCTTACGCTCTCTGATTACACAGATTCAAAAGAGTGATTCCACAGATTCGTCTTTATTCATCATTGCATTTCTAATCTGTGTAATCTGCCCCCAATCGGTGTGATCAGAGATTTCTGGACTTTTTCAGAAATCTTTTTTGTTCCAGTTGACAGGAGGTCTGATTTTAAGTAAAGTCCATACTACTTGGTGATGAAGATCCATATCAGAATTAAAAACTTCATTTCAAGGCACCTGTCCCCTGCGAGAATCTTTATCCTCAGCTTCGGCGGGGTCATCCTCATCGGAGCCTTCCTTCTCTGGCTCCCATTTTCGGCTTCAAAAGGGCAACTCCGTTTCATTGACGCACTCTTTACCTCTGCCTCGGCCGTCTGCGTCACCGGACTTGTGGTCGTTGATAATGGGAAAGATCTCTCCCTGTTAGGCCAGGTGATCACCATCTTCCTCTTTCAGATCGGAGGATTGGGCATCATCACCTTTTCAACGATCTTCTTTATTTTGATGGGGCGGGGGATTTCGTTCAAGGGGAGGGAGATCGTCCAGTCCACCTTTCTCCATACCCGGAGAAGAGATTTTTTCGTTATTCTGAAGTCGGTTTTTTTCTATACGCTCATCTTTGAATCAATCGGGACCCTTCTCTTGTTCATCCGGTTTTCAAGGGATTTCCCGCCGGGGACGGCCCTCTATCAAGCGATCTATCATGCCATTTCCGCTTTCAACAATTGTGGATTTTCACTCTTTTCGGATAGCCTGATGCAATACCAGGGAGACCTGCTGGTCAATCTCACGGTGATGGGATTGCTCGTCATCGGAGGGATCGGATTCATCGTCCAGTATGAAGTCTTCTCAAAATGGAAGGGGGTTCAGAAAAGGCTTTCCGTTCACAGCAGGATGGTTCTCATCACCACGGCCGTTCTGATTTTCACGGGGGCCTTTTTCTTCTATTTCTTTGAGCGGAATCATCTTCTTAAGGATGCGCCCCTCCTGAACACGATCCTGGCTTCGTTATTCCAGTCGGTCACTCCGAGGACCTGCGGGTTCAATACGGTGGATATCGGACTGCTGACCAATGCCACCCTTCTGCTCCTGATTGTTCTGATGTTCATCGGAGCTTCCCCGGGCTCGACCGGTGGAGGAATCAAGACAACGAGCACGGCCCTCCTTCTCCTGATGATCTGGAACCGGCTAAGGGGAAATGAGGAGGTCAATATCTATTCCCGGACGATTCCAAGAGAGGTGGTCAGCCGCACACTCTCCATCATCTTTGCCTCTGCCTTTTCGATCTCAATCATCACATCGATTCTACTGGTCGCCGGAGGCGGGAATCTTTCCCCCCTGGAAAGCCGTCACTTCTTTGTGGAGTATCTCTTTGAAGCGGTCTCCGCATTCGGGACAGTTGGACTGTCGATGGGAGTCACTCCTAAGTTGAATGATATTCAGAAATGTGCAATCATTTTGATGATGTTTGCGGGAAGGGTGGGGCCTTTGACGCTCGCCTTCTCACTCTCAAGAATCAAAAGCGGCAGGGGGTTAACCTACGCTGAAGAGGGGGTCATGGTGGGGTAATCTTAAGATTTCGGATTTCGGAATGCGGATTGTGGAGTGCTGATTAATCCTTCGTGGATTGAGGATATTCCATGGGCTTGGGGCAAGGTTACGGTAACGAAGCCCGTTTCGGTTAAGATGAGGCTCGTTTCCGGTGACGAGGCTCGTATCGAAACCCGAAGCTCGAAGCTTGAATCTCGAGTCTCCAGCATCGACATACGAGCATCGATACGAGCTTCGTCAACGACAACCGTAATCTTCTACCCCAATTGAGTGAAAAATTATTGCTTGATTGAGCTGCAAACATGATAGCGAGACTATTTAAAGGTTTGTTAAACCCTATATTAAAATCCCCCTTATTCCCCCTTTTCCAAAGGGGGATAATAATAAGTCCTCCCCTTTGGCAAAGGGGAGTTAGAGGGGATTTTGTCAAAATATTTTCACTCGATTGGAGTTCTAATAATAACGATACGGGCATCTTTACCCTGACCGTTTAACGAGGTCGATTTCCCAATGGAGATGGAGGGGATCATATGAAACGGGTGGTGGTGGTTGGATTGGGGATTTTTGGTTTTAATATTGCCAGAGACCTCTTTGAGAACGGATTCGAAGTGGTGGCTATAGATAAGGATAAAGAGGTGGTTCAGAAAATAAGGGACTACTCCACGAAAGCCATTTTAGCCGATGGGACGGACAAAGAGGTGATGGAATCGATCGGCATCCAGGAGGATGATGTGGTCATTGTCTCCTTTGGAGAGGACCTCGCTGCCGCCACCCTGCTCACCCTTCACCTCCGAGAGATGAAGGTGAAACGAATCATCGTCAAGGCTCCGGATGAGGATCATAAGCATGTTCTGGAAAGGGTAGGGGCTACGGAGGTGATCATCCCGGAAAAGGAGATGGCGGACAAGGTATCCAGAAGCTTGATTTCACCGAATGTTCTCGATTATATCCCCCTGTCGGAAGATTATACGATCTGCGAGCTAGTCCCACCCTCCAGTTTTTTGGGAAAGGCGGTTGGAGAACTCCATCTAAGAAGTCGATACCATATCGAAGTGATTGCCGTGAGAGAGGTGCTTCCTGACAGGGTCCAAATGGTGCCCCGTGCCGATTTTGTGATTAAGGATAGCGATGTCCTGGTCGTTATCGGTAAAGAAGAGGATATCCAGAAGATCAGATAAAGAGATAGGGAGATGGGGAGATGAGGGGAATTAGATGAAGATTGCCATCATCGGAGCCGGAGAGGTGGGATTCTACCTGGCCCAGAGACTCTCTCTTGAGAAACATGATCTGGTCATTATCGATAACGATCCGGAGAAATGCGCCCATGCCCAGGAGGCTCTCGATGTCTCGGTGATTGAGGGAAGCGCTTCAAGCCAGAGCGTTCTGAAAGATGCAGGTCTGGAATCAGCCGATATGCTGATTGCGGCATCAGGTGTGGATGAGATCAATCTGATTGCCTGTATGATCGCCTCAAAAATGGGGGTGAGTAGAAAGATTGCCCGGGTCAGAAATCCGGATTATTATGAAAAATCATCCATTCTTAAGCCTGAAGATCTCGGGGTGGACCTTTTCATCCATCCTGAAGAGGAGGTGATCGAGGAGATCACCCGGCTCCTCATGCGGGCCTCAGCCTCGGAAGTGATTGAATTTGAAAACGGGAAAGTTTTGGTGGTGGGGTTAAAACTGGATGGTCAATGCCCGAATTTGAACAAACCGTTGAAAGAGATCGGACGCGAGGAGGAGAGGAGAAATATCCGGGTAGTGGCTATGCTGAAGGGAGAAAAGACGATCATTCCCACTGGAGAGGACTATTTCAGCAAAAACGACCAGATCTTTGTGGTCGCCAAGCGGGAAGGCCTTCCCCATGTCCTCTCCCTCACCGGGAAAACAGACCAGAAGCTTGATAAGATCATGATCCTGGGAGGAGGAAAAATCGGAAGAGGACTGGCAGCGAAATTGGAGGAGCAGATCGAAGTCACCCTTATCGAATCGAACAAGGAAAAATCGGTGAGAATCGCCTCCCAACTTAGACGGACGGCGGTTTATCAGGCAGATGGAACAGAGATCGATACTCTTGCGAGAGAAGGCCTCCTCAATATGGACGCCTTCATCGCCGTTACCGGGGATGATGAGAACAATATCCTGTCCTGTTTGTTAGCCAAACATCTCGGGGTTCACAAAACCATTGCCCTGGTCAATAAACCAACTTATCTTCCACTCCTGCCTGTCATCGGCATCGACTCGACCGTTAATGTCCGTCTCTCCACTGCAAGCGCCATCTTGCGATTTATCAGGAGAGGCGCGATCCTCTCCGCGGCCACCTTTCATGGGATTGATGCGGAAGCCATCGAATTCGAAGTCATGAAATCGAATAAAGTAACCGGGAAGTCGATAAAAGACCTTGGGTTACCAAAGGGGTCTCTCATTGCGGCTGTGGTTCGAAAGGAAGAGGTCTTCATCCCCCATGGAAGGAGTTCCTTGGAGCCTGGAGATAAAGTGATCGTTATTGCTCTGCCCAAAGCGATTTCTGCCATCGAAAAAAGATTTTCGTAAATGAAGAGAAAGCGTTGAAACTTTCTAATATCATTTATACCCTGTCCAGTCTCTGGCTGCTCCTCAGCGGGTTCTTCGCCCTGCCTTTAGGGTTTTCACTCTATTTCCAGGACGGGCTTTATCTCATTTTTATTGTCCAAATGGTCGGGATGGGCCTTCTGAGCGTGATCCTTCGTGCAATTATCAGGAGGCCGGTTGAGCTTCAGATCAGGGAGGCCTTCCTGACCGTTTCGCTGACCTGGATCACTTTTTCCTTCTTCGGGGCTCTCCCTTTTATCGTCTCGGGCTATATCCCAAATCTGACCGATGCTTTTTTCGAGACGATGTCAGGGTTTACCACAACCGGAGCCAGCATCCTAACCGATATTGAGGTTCTTCCGAAGAGCCTACTCATCTGGCGAAACATGACGCAGTGGTTAGGGGGAATGGGAGTGATCGCCCTAGCGGTTGCCGTTCTCCCCTTCCTGGGGGTAGGAGGCGTCCAGCTTTTCAAAGCCGAAGTCCCGGGTCCGATCAAGGACAGAGTTTCTCCGCGCATCAGTGAGACCGCCAAGATCCTCTGGGCGGTCTATCTTCTTTTTACCGTGCTGGAGATCCTTCTTTTGATGTTAGGGGGACTGCCTCTCTTCGATTCTGTCTGTGTGACCTTCGGGACATTGGCAACGGGCGGATTTGCTCCCACCAATGCGAGCATCGCGGCCTATCCTTCTCCATTTATTCATTATGTGATCATCGTTTTTATGTTTATTGCCGGGGTCAATTTCTCTCTCCACTACTGGGCCCTCAGAGGGAAGCCCCATTTATATTTTTCCAATCCCGAGTTCCGTTTCTTCCTCTTCATCAATGCCCTGGCCGTGGGATTGATCATGGTCTCGCGTCTGGCCAGGGGGGATGTCTTTTCAGAGGAATTTTTCAGAAGCACGCTCTTTCAGACTGTTTCTATTGTGACGACCACCGGTTTTGTCACCCATGACTACGAACAATGGCCTTTTGTGACCCAGATCATCCTTCTCGCATTGATGCTGTTCGGAGGCTGCACCAGTTCGACCGGGGGAGGGATGAAGAATGTGAGGATCCTGGTCGCCTTTAAATTCATGGGGTCCGAATTAAAAAAATTGTTTCACCCCCATGGTATCTTTCCGATCAGGATGGGTGACAGAACCGTTCCGGAACGTTTGGTGTCGAATATCATTGGATTCGTCGCCTTATATATCCTGATCTTCTTTCTCGGTGTGATGGCTATGACAGGGATCGGGCTCGACATCGATACATCCATTGGCGCGGTGGCGGCCACACTCGGAAATGTAGGGCCTGGAATCGGTACGGTCGGTCCTGTTGAGAATTATTCCCATATTCCTGCCCTGGGGAAATGGATTCTTTCTTTTTTAATGATGGTTGGACGTTTAGAGATTTTTACCGTTCTGGTCATCTTTACCCGTCCCTTCTGGCATTAAGCTGAATATAATCTCAGCTTATCATTTCAGCTTCTTCCCCCATCTCCCCATCACCGATGCTCCCCGTATGTTTTTTGGCGTGTCTCCCCATCTCTTTTGCGTGTTCTCCCGGAGACGACGAGGGTGATTTCACCTTTCCGTTTTTTTTCGCCAATCCGATTCCTGATCTCGCTCACCTTTCCCCTTAAGACCTCTTCATATATCTTAGTCAATTCTCGCGTGAGAACGATCTCCCTGTCTCCGAGAACTTCTAAAATATCCCTCATTGTTTCAGAGAGACGGTGGGGAGATTCATAAAAAATGAGGGTCTCCTTGACCTCTTCCAATTGTTTCAGCAGGTCTCTTCTTCTCTTCGATTTATTGGGGAGAAAACCTTTGAAAAGAAAGGCATCGGTGGGAAGGCCGGAGACGCTGAGAGCCGTAATGGCTGCAGAAGGACCTGGAATGGGGATAACCGGTATCTCATGTTCAATGGCCAGCCGGATGAGACGGTATCCCGGGTCAGAGATGCCGGGCGTCCCTGCATCCGATACCAGGGCGATTCGATCGCCCTGATTCAATTTGGAGAGGATGAATTCCCTCTTCTTCATTTCATTTCCTTCGAAGTAACTGGTCAGCGGGGCCTGGATGCCAAAATGTCTGAGAAGGAGAAGGGTGTGGCGGGTATCCTCCGCCGCAATCAGATCCACTTCCTTTAATATCCGGAGCGCCCTCAGGGTAATATCTTCGAGATTCCCTATGGGAGTGGAGACGATATAGAGGGTTCCCTTCTTTTTAGAGACTGTGCCGCAATTCGCCGTTCCCCCTTCGACACGCTCAGGGCGAACGGCTAAGTAACTGGTTTTAAATGTGGCTTTTTCCATTCGTGGTGAGCCCTTCCTTCGACTTCGCTCAGGACATTCGGGAAAAACCGTTCGCCCTGAGGTTCTCGAAGGGACGAACGGTTTGCTCAGGACAGGCCTTGTCGAACCATGAACGGACTTACAACACAGTCTCTTATCGGATAGAAAAGAAGCCATACCCTGTTCAATATCACTTCTTCAGGGATGGATCAAGAGGCGAATAGAGAGCGTAGGGTCGTTTTTCAGAGCTCTCAAAAAAAAGTATTGACAATTGATGGCAAAAACAATAAATAGAAGTGTAATCAAAAAGTTAAGATTGGGAAAAACCGTGCCCGAAGAAATCTCTCTTGAGAAAAAATCGCTTGATCTGGCTGAAGAGATGGTCATGGTCGAAGGGATGGAGACGGATGAAGAACTCCTCCTGGCCAGGGATTTGACCAGCTTTTTTCTAAAGACCTTTAAAGCCATACGGTTTTATCCGCCCGACAACCCTACGATCAAGGGTTTCAGAGATCAACTGCTCAAAAAATTTCAGTATTTTTTAAATAAATATCCTTCCTTTATCCTTCAGATTGATGAATTCGCACTCTCATTTAAAGACAGGGTCCTTTACGAAAACCGGGATCCGAAATCCAGTCTTGCCTTCCTCCTTTATAAAGATGGGTTGAGGGAGCTCCGGTTTGTGAAGGGATTGGAGGAGTGGGAGGTTCAGGGGTTGATGGATGTCATCAGGGGGAGCGAGAATATCAACGAACTGGAAGACGACCTCGTCACCCTGATATGGGAGAGAGATTTCGAGCACATCAGCTACCTTGCCACGGACGAATTCCTCGAAGAAACCCCCATTCTCATCCCTGAAAATGTGGATCAGTTCAGAAGTAAGCTGATCTTCAAGCCCATCGCCTATAATGTCCAGGTGGACCTCCTTGAGGAGGAAGAACCCGACCTAGGAAAAATCCTTTCCCAGACCGTCGGTGGGGAGGCGATCAGGGACAGAAATGTCTATTTCCTCACCCCTGAGGAAGTGGACCGATTGAGAATCGAGGTGGAGAATGAGATCGATCCCACCTTTGTCTTCAATGCGGCTGACATCCTCTTCGAGGTTCTGGGACTGGAGAAAGAGCAAGAGCCCTATCAGGATGCTGTGAATCTCCTCCTGAAGATTCTGGATGGTCTTCTCACTCTCGGCGAGTTTCAAAGGGCAAGCGATCTGTTAAAACGACTCTATATCATCATCAAGACCTATGAACTCAAGGATTGGCAGGCTGAAGCCATTCATAAATTGATCGAGAGCGCGGGTGATGAGGTGAGGATCGAGCGGGTCGGGAGGATCCTTGAAAAAGAGGCGGGCGTCCGGTTGGAAGATGTAAACGAGTACCTCATCCTTCTTCAGCAGAGTTCGATCAAGCCCCTCATCAAATTGCTGGGAGAGCTGAAGAATTCGAAGACCCGGAGGGTTCTCTGTGACGCCCTCTCTGAAATCGGGAAGAATGCCATCGAACTCTTTACTCCCTTCATCGACGACCGGCGGTGGTATCTGGTGCGCAATATCACCTATATCCTTGGTCGGGTCGGAAAAGAGAAGGCCTTCCCCTATATCCAGAAGGCTTTCAATCATGGTGAACTCCGGGTGAGGCGGGAGGCTATTCAGGCTCTGGGATTGATTGGCGGTCCGAAATCCATCTCTTTACTCATCAAAGCCCTCATTGACAAAGATGGACGTATCCGGGCAATGTCTGCCATCAATCTCGGAAGAATAGGAAAAAATATAGGCCTGGCTGCTCTTTTAGAAGTGGTCCAGTCGAAGGACTTTCAGAAGAAGGAACCGACCGAGACGAAGGCCTTTCTCGATGCAATCGGAATGGTGGGCTCCAATGAGGCCCTCCCCGTGCTTCAGCAGATGTTGGAGAGCAAGAGTTTCTTCGGAATGGGCAAAAAGGATGAGACTCGGCCCGGGGTGGCCAATGCGCTGGCCATGATCGGGACGCCCGAGGCGAGAGCCATCCTCGAGAAGGGGAGAAATTCAAAAGAGGAGTCCATCCGGAACGCCTGTCAGCAGGCGTTGAGAACCATTTCCACAAAGGAGCCATCCATCTGATGCCGGAAAAAACGCTGACCGCACAGGATGACCTTTCGACCAAAATGGGGACGGAATTTGTCATCCGGTTCTATCGCATGCTCAAAGGCACTGCGATCTATGACCGGAACAATGTCGCCATGGACCAGTATACCCAGGAGTGTCTCCAGGCGATCAATCCCGTCATCAAATCGGAGAGCCACCTCTTTTTAAAGGTCGTCCGGGACAACTGCTTCTTCAATAATGTGAAGATTCAGGTGAGGGCGGACAATTATCCCATCTTCAAGGGTTTTTTGAATGAGATGAAGAAGCGCTGGATCGGAGAGGTGGAGTTCGAGGAGGAGGTAAGCAAGGAGCATCTGAAGGACCTCATCTTTCTTCTTTCAGGGCTGGAGGAAAACAACGAGAGCAACTACCTCTATGTAAAGAAACAGCTCGAATACAGGGATATCCGGCATATCCACGTGGGGAAACTGGAGTTTTTCAAGGATGAGGAGATCTATGTCGACTCCGAGGACCAGAAGCGGCGCTCGAAGGAGGTCTATTTTAAGTCGATCAATATGGTCAAAGAGGTGATGGAGGGCATTAAGAATCAGAAGGTCGTCAATATCCGTAAGGCGAAACGCCTCATGCAGAATGCGGTCAATGCGATCATGCAGGACGATTCGGCTTTGTTAGGGTTGGCCAACATCAAAAATTATGATGAGTACACCTTCAACCACTCGGTCAATGTGGCGATCTATGCCATTTCCATCGGCCAGAGAATCGGCATTCCCAAAAAGCACCTCTCCCATCTTGGCATGGCAGGATTATTTCACGATATCGGGAAGACAAGAGTTCCCAGGGAGATTCTGAATAAAGCCGGAAAATTGAACGCGGAGGAATGGGAGGTCATACGGACCCATCCGGTCGTCGGAACAGAGATGGTGATGAGGATGAAGGAGTGGGGGGAACTCTCCACCCGGATGATCAATGGCGCCTTCGAGCATCATCTCCGGTATGATTTGAGCGGATATCCTAAGCTGACGCGAAAGAGAAAGGTGACTCTTTTCGGAAGGATCATCACCCTTGCCGATTTTTATGACGCTCTGGGAAGGCCGAGGGCGTATAACCGGTTTCCCTATGTGTCGGAGAAGATCCTGGGGTTGATGATGGAGCGGAGCGGAAGGGATTTCGATCCCATCCTGGTCAAGGTCTTTATCAATATGATTGGCATCTTCCCTCTGGGCACTCTGGTCCTCCTCGATACCAATGAGATGGGCATCGTCGTTCAAGCGCAGGAAGAGTCCGACCTCATCGACCGGCCGAAGGTCAACCTTCTCTTTTACAAAGAGGGGCAATACCGGAAAGGAAAGGTGGTCGATCTCACGGAGAAGGATGAAACCACCAGCCAGTATAAGTGGACGATCTTAAAGACCCTTGACCCGAATGAGTACAGCATCAATGTGGCCGAATACCTGATTTAACCCCCCAAACCGTCTATAAAAATAAAGTTTACCGGTAAAGGCAATCCCGCGTTTCAAGGGACCCGTATCGTAAAATTCAAAATTGCGTTTGTCGTTGTCGAAGCTCGGACTCGCCGCGCAAGTGCTGGCGCAGCGTATCGAAACTCGTAAATAGAATCTGGATGCTCGAGCTTCAAGTTTCGAACTTCTTGCTTCGATACGAGCATCGTCACCCATGACCGATTAATGCTAAATGAAACAGCCCCTGCACCTATCATGGTACAGGGCGGGCCTCGTTACCTTATCCACCTTTGACTTTTGCCTCTTCCCACAGGCAATCCATTTCGGCGAGGCTGGATTGATGGATGGACTTCCCTTTCTTCAGGAGCGATTCCTCGATATATTTGAACCGGGAGATAAATTTTTCGATTGTTTTTCTCAATGCGTCTTCAGGATCGATTTTGAGAAATCGTGCCAAGTTGACCAGAACGAACAAGAGATCGCCGATCTCTTCACGAATCCTCTTCCGGTCGCCCGAAGAAAGGGCTTCTCGGAGTTCTTTCGTCTCCTCATCCATCTTGGCCAGAACCCCTGCCAGATCCGGCCAATCGAACCCTGCGCTTGAGACCATGCGCGTAATCCGGCTGGCCCGTGAGAGGGAGGGAAGGTCTTCGGGTATTCCATTAAGCAGGGATCGGGATTTCTTGTGATGAAGTGGATTTTTCGATTTGATTCGCCTGTCCGTTTTGTTGGAAGTCAACTTTTTTGCCATCGCAATACCTCTCTTTGAGATTTCTGATTACATCGATTATGGACCGATTACACAGATTAGGAATACATTGATCAATAAAGGAAAATCTGTGGAATCATTTTTTAAAAATCCCTGCCTACCGGCAGGCAGGTGTGTAATCATAGAGCGAAAACTAGTTTTTAGAGCTCTCTTTCCTTGATTAGCCCCATTTTTTGTGTTAATTAAATAGACTTAAATTGAGGATTTTGCAAACTTTTTCGGACGAATGTCTGAGAGGTTAACAAGAAGAGGGGAACTAAAATGGATTACCGCAACACGCTGAACCTTCCGAAGACGGATTTTCCCATGAGGGCCAATCTGTCCAAAAGAGAGCCTGAATTTTTGAAGATGTGGGAGTCCAGGGAGATTTACGGGAAATTGATCCGGCAGGCAAAGGAGAGGACAAAATATATCCTTCACGATGGCCCGCCCTATGCGAACGGGAATATTCACATCGGAACGGCATTGAACAAGATTCTGAAAGATATCATTGTCAAGTCAAAATTCATGGCGGGTTTTAACAGCCACTATGTGCCGGGCTGGGACTGTCATGGACTGCCTGTCGAGCATGAGGTAGAGAAGAGCCTCGGAAAGAAGAAAGCGGAGCTCTCCACCGTGGAGATCCGGAAACGATGCAGGGATTATGCAACCAAATTTGTGGATATTCAAAGAGAAGAGTTCAAAAGGCTCGGCATTTTCGGGCAATGGGAAAACCCTTATCTGACAATGAATTTCGGTTATCAGGCCACGATTGTCAGAGAATTCGGCAAGTTTCTCCTGAGCGGTTCGGTCTATAAAGGGAAGAAGCCTGTCCACTGGTGTCCTACCTGCAAGACAGCCCTTGCCGAGGCCGAGGTGAAGTATGAAGATCACCGCTCTCCTTCGATCTATGTGAAGTTCAGGATGGTTTCCACCCCCTCCCACCCCTCCCCCCTCGAGGGGGAGGGTAAGGGTGGGGGAAAGCCCGTTTATGTCATTATCTGGACGACCACGCCGTGGACGATTCCCGCCAATCTCGCCATTGCTCTTCATCCTGACTTTACTTATGTGGCCGTCGATATCGGGAAAGAGATTTATATCCTAGCCGAAGGCCTTCTCGAAACGGTCATGGAGAAGTTTGGAATCGGGAATTACAAGGTATTGGAAAAGTTTTCAGGCAAAAGGTTGGAAGGATTCAAAACGAGACACCCCCTTTATGAACGGGATTCCGTCATCATCCTTGCGCCCTATGTCACGCTCGATGCCGGCACGGGATGTGTCCACACAGCGCCCGGCCATGGACAGGAGGACTATGAGACCGGCGTCCAATACGGGCTTGAAATCTACAGCCCCGTGGATGACGACGGTCGGTTCACAAAGGATGTTCCTTTCTTTGCAGGACAGTTTGTGTTCGATGCCAACTCCGGTGTGAATAAGAAATTAGCGGAGGCAGGAGCGCTCCTGAAAGAGGAGGTGATGGTTCATTCCTACCCCCATTGCTGGCGGACAAACGACCCCATCATCTTCCGGGCCACGGAGCAGTGGTTCATCTCGATGGAGAAGACAGGATTAAGGGGAAATGCCCTTAAATCGATCAATGAGGTGACCTGGATTCCTCCCTGGGGAAGAGACCGGATCTACGGGATGATTGAGAATCGTCCGGACTGGTGCGTCTCCAGGCAGAGGGCCTGGGGCATTCCCATCACCGTCTTTTACTGTTCTTCCTGCAAACAGACGCTTGCCACTCAGGAGACGATTGAGCATGTGGCAAAGCTTTTTGAGAAAGGAGGAGCGGATGTCTGGTTTGAAGAGGGGCCGACTGCTCTTCTGCCGGCAGGGACCCAATGCCCCGGATGCGGAGGGAGCGAGTTTACAAAGGAGACGGATATCTTAGATGTCTGGTTCGATTCAGGGGTTTCTTATGCCGCTGTTCTGGAAAACCGGCCTGAGCTTCAGTTTCCGGCAAGTCTCTACCTCGAAGGAAGCGATCAGCACCGGGGATGGTTTCATAGCTCCCTTCTCACCTCCGTGGGGACAAGGGGCCACGCTCCCTATGGTTCGGTCCTCACCCATGGGTTTGTCGTGGACGGAGAGGGAAAGAAGATGTCCAAATCTGCGGGGAACGTGATCGCTCCCGAAGAGGTGATCAATAAGCTGGGGGCCGATGTTCTGAGGCTCTGGGTTTCAGCAGAGGATTACAAGGATGACATCAAGATTTCAGACGAGATTCTGAAACGATTAGCCGATTCCTATTTCCGGATCCGGAATACCTTCCGGTTCCTTCTTGGAAACCTCTACGATTTTGATCCCGCAAAAGACCGGATCTCCTCTCCGGATCTCTATGAGATAGACCGGTGGGCTCTCCACCGGCTCCAGAAGCTGATTGCAAGAGTAAAAGAGGCCTATGAGCGCTTTGAGTTTCACACCGTCTACCACAGCGTCCAGAACTTCTGTGCGGTTGAGATGAGTTCGACCTATCTTGATATATTGAAGGATCGTCTCTATACGTTTTCGAGCCATTCCCATGGCCGCCGGTCCGCGCAGACCGCTCTCTATGAGATCTTAAATGGACTGACCAGACTGATGGCTCCCATTCTCTCCTTTACCTCTGAAGAGGTATGGCAGTATCTTCCGGGAAGAGACGGAAAAGCGGAAAGCGTCCATCTCACCACCTTTCCGGAAATTATAAATGAATATTTGGATGAAGGGCTGAACGAACGATGGGAGCACATCTGGGAGATCCGAGCAGTAGTGACAAAAGCCCTCGAAGAGGCGCGGAAAACGAAGAAGATTGGGCTTTCTCTTGACGCCCAGGTCCATCTCAGTCTTCCCGAGAAGGAATATCAATTCCTCCAGCCCTATGAGAAGGAACTGAAGTCGATCTTCATCGTCTCTTCTGTCACCCTCCATCGGGGGGATCAGGGGGTGAGCGTTGAGGTCCTCCGTGCAGATGGAGAGAAATGCGAACGATGCTGGAATTATGATGTCAGTGTAGGGAAAAATCCGGGGCATCTGACTGCCTGCGGCAGATGTGTGGAGGCGCTGAAGCAGTCAGATAGTCTTATCGTCTAATAGTCGTATGGCCGGTTAAAAGCTGATGAGACCAAATGAAGTGTTGAATGACTGTATAAACCATTGGGCCAAAAGAGATGAAACGTAAGTACTGGGTGCTGTTGGTTTGCCTTGTCTTTATTCTTGCGCTGGATCAGTATACCAAATATGAGGTCCAGCAAAGGATCCGTCTTTATCAGACCATCGAAGTCATCGATGGATTCTTTAACCTCACCCACCTGAGAAACACCGGCGGAGCCTTCGGGATCCTTGCAGGCAAAAAAGATGGGATTGGCTCTGTCTTCTTCATTGCAGTTGCCCTGGCTGCGGTCGGAGTGATCCTTTACCTCCTCCATAAGGCGAAGGAACAGGAACGAATCCTCGCCCTGTCGCTTTCCCTCGTCCTGAGCGGAGCCATTGGAAATCTCATCGACCGAATTCGACATGGAGAGGTGGTTGACTTTCTCGATTTTCACCTTTTCTCATACCACTGGCCTGCTTTCAATATTGCGGATTCCGCCATCACCATCGGCATCGGTCTGATGGCCTTTGAGCTATTGTTTCACGACAAAAAAAGATTGAAGAAGCCATCATGATTTTTACTCCGGACTCCGAACTCTAAACTCCAAACTATGTTTCCAATCCTTTTTCACCTCGGCAGCCTGAACATTTATGCTTACGGGTTCTTTATCGCCATTGGTTTTGTCCTGGGGTTCATTCTCGCCATTCGGAGAGGTCGACAGGAGTCCATCTCCGATGAGAGGATAGTCGATTTACTTTTCCTGATTGTGATCTCCGCTATCGTGGGTTCAAGACTGCTCTTCGTCCTGGTTAACCTTGAACATTTTCGCGACTATCCCTTACATATCTTCAGGATCTGGGAGGGAGGGCTGGTTTTTTATGGAGGCCTCATCCTTGCCGTTGTCGCCTCATTTGGATATTTGAGGTGGAACCGGCTTCCGGTGTGGAAGTTTGCCGACCTCTTTTCACCCTCCATTGCCCTGGGGCTTTTCTTTGGCCGGATAGGCTGTTTTTTTGCGGGATGCTGTTACGGAAAGGAGACCTCCCTTCCTTGGGGGGTTACCTTCATTGATCCGAACTCATTGGCCCGTCTCAATTTGAGCCTCCATCCCACACAGATCTATGAGGCGCTGGGCAGCCTTGCCATCTTCTTTTTTCTCAACTGGAAGAGGAGAAGAAGGACCTTCGAAGGTCAGATCTTCTATCTCTTCCTCCTCCTTTACTCATCCCTCCGATTCATGATCGAATTTCTGAGAGATGACCCAAGAGGGTTTTTCTTCGGAGGGATTGTCTCCACCTCTCAGGGGATAGGAATATTTTTGGCCTTGACCTCCCTTTTTATGTTATTTTATTTAAAGAGAGCGCAGAGGAGGTAAGGAGGGTGGCTGTTTTAGAGATTCTCAAATATCCTCATCCTCTATTGAAGAAACGGTGTGAAAAGGTGGACCGGATCGATGGGGAAGTTAAAAAATTGATCCGGGATATGATGGAGACGATGTATCAGGCGAATGGGGTCGGGCTGGCCGCGTGTCAGGTTGGGGATTCCCGGAGGGTGATTGTCTTGGATGTCAGCCCCATCGATCCGGAAAAGGAATGTTTCGCGATGGTCAATCCCGAAATCATCTCTGAGGAGGGTGAGATCGAACATGAAGAGGGATGTCTGAGCGTTCCCGACTGTTTGGAAAAGGTGAAGAGAAAGGAGAAGGTTCTGGTCAGAGGGTTTTCTCCATCGGGAATAGAGATCGAGATTTCAGCCGATGGGATACTGGCCATTGCCATTCAGCACGAAATCGATCACCTCAACGGAATGCTCATCATCGATCGCATCAGCCGGCTAAAGAGAGAGCTCTACCGGAATAAATTAAGGAAAGAGAAAAAGAAGGAAGAAAAGGATTGATCGCATCCCACTGGCGCATCGTTTTTTTTGGGACCCCGGCCTTTGCCATTCCTTCCCTTGAGGGGTTATTCCAGGGACCGGATGAGGTGGTGGCGGTGGTGACACAGCCGGACCGGGAAAGAGGAAGAGGGCAAAAAAGGAGTCCCTCTCCGGTCAAAGAATTTGTGCTTCAGCACGGGGTCGCTTTGCACCAGCCGGAGAAAGTTAAAGAGAGTTCCTTTCTGGAGACGATGAAAGCTCTTACGCCTGACCTCTTTGTTGTGGTTGCATTCGGTCAGATCTTGCCCAAGCCCCTTCTGGAGATTCCGAAATTCGGTGCGGTCAATGTCCATGGTTCGCTTCTGCCCATGTATCGAGGAGCGGCTCCCATCGCCTGGGCCATCCTCAGGGGAGAGAAGAAGACCGGTATCACCACGATGCTGATGGATGAAGGCATGGATACCGGAGATATCTTGATGCAGGCTGAACTCCCGATAGAGAAGGAGGATACCGGAGAGACCCTTCAGGAAAAGTTATCCTCTCTGGGTGGTCGATTGCTAATAGAGACAGTGGAAAGGATGAAGGCAGGCGCTCTCTCTCCATTACCACAGAACCATTCCAAAGCCACATATGCTCCTTCCCTGAAGAAGGAAGATGGCCGGATCGATTGGAAGAGGCCAGCAGAAGAGATCGATCTGAAGGTCCGGGCATTCAATCCATGGCCAGGGGCGTTTACAGGATGGGAGAAGGGTCTGCTAAAAATCTATCGAGGAGAGGTTCGGAAGGGAATCTCACAGGTAGGGGCAGGCTCGATCATCTGGGTGGGCTCTGATTTTATCGAGGTCGGGACTGGAGAGGGCTCCCTCTTGATCAGAGAAGTTCAACCGGAAGGAAAAAGAAAGATGAGCGTCCGGGATTTTCTTTCCGGTCATCGTATCCCTATAGGAACAGTTTTTTTTTAAGAAATGCCAAATTTCAAAGTTCAAATGTCAAAGGAATTTTAAATTTCAAATGTTTTTTTGTTAGCATGGATTTGATTTTTGACATTTGAAATTGATTTTTTTAATGATTGATTTGGATTTTGGACTTTGACATTTGACATTTTCTTCCGAGAGGTTACTTTGGAACCTACTCCTAAAAAAAGAATCTTTATCGGACTGCTGGTCCTGACCTGTCTGATTCTCTCTTTTTTCACCTTTCTCCTCTGGTATGTTCCGCTGGTGGGGCTGAAGAACATTCATTCCGCTTTACCCTCTCTCTATAGCCTCATCCTTGCCATCTTCGTTTTTTTCATGTTCTCCGGCGGGCTTCTCCTTATTTTCACCGTCCTCCGGGGCAAAGATATTCTCTTCTCCCAGAGACTGAGGGGGATCGTGGCAAAGGTCCTTTTTCCCTTCATGATCCTGATGGGAAAAGTCGTAGGGGTGTCGAAGGAGAAAGTTCAGCAGTCCTTCATCGAACTGAACAACCACCTCGTCCGGTCAAACCATCACAGGGCAAAGCCTAACCGGCTCCTCCTTCTTCTTCCGCATTGCATCCAGGATTTTGACTGCCAGATCAAGATCACAGGGAATATCAAGAACTGCGAAGGGTGCGGGAAGTGCGAGATCAAAGACCTGATCGAGCTGGCGGACCAGTACCAGGTAAAGATTGCGGTGGCAACCGGAGGGACGCTGGCGAGGAGAATCATCGTAGAAAACAGACCCGAGGCCATTGTAGCAGTGGCCTGTGAGCTCGATCTGACAAGCGGCATCCAGGATACCTATCCCATCCCGGTCATCGGCATCCTCAACGAGAGGCCTTTTGGCCCCTGTATCAATACCAAGGCTGATATTGGAAAAGTGAAAGCAGCCATTTTAGACTTCCTCAAGTCCGAAACCACCCCTTCAATCATTTGACAAAAGTTCAATCGATTATTATACTTTTCAGGAAAAAGGAGGTTTCCATAAGCAATGAACTATTTTAAGACATTCCTTTTAATGCTCGTACTAACCGGTCTTTTCATTATTGTGGGTTCTGCCATTGGTGGAAAGAACGGGGCCGTCATTGCCTTTGTCTTTGCCGCGCTGATGAACTTTGTTGCCTACTGGTTTAGCGATAAGATCGTGCTCAAGATGTATGGAGCGAAGGAGGTCTCCCAGTCAGAGGCTTCTGATCTTTACCGGATCGTCGCAGAATTGACGAGCAAGGCCTCCATGCCGATGCCAAAGGTCTATATCATGGAGAACGATACGCCCAATGCCTTTGCCACAGGCCGAAACCCCGATCATGCCGCTGTGGCGGTGACCACCGGTCTGATGCGAATCCTCTCAAAAGATGAGTTAACAGGCGTGATTGGCCACGAGCTCTCCCATATCAAACATCGGGATATCCTCATCAGCACGATTGCCGCAACCCTTGCCGGAGCGATCAGCATGCTCGCCTCCATGGCGCGCTGGGGAGCGATCTTCGGCGGGGGACGATCTGACGGTGAAGGCAGGGGCGGAGGAAACATTGTCTTCGTTCTTATCACTACGATGGTCGCCTCTATTGCCGCCATGCTGATCCAGATGGCGATATCCAGGTCGAGAGAATATTTAGCTGACGCAGGCGGAGCCCACCTCAGCCATCCTCTCTCGCTTTCAAAAGCCCTTGGCAAGCTTCACATGGCGGCCCGCCGGATTCCAATGGAGGCCAATCCATCGACTGCCCATATGTTCATCGTCAATCCATTAAGCGGAGGAGGAGTTCTCTCCCTGTTCAGCACGCATCCTCCGATTGAAGAGCGAGTCGCCAGGCTTGAAGAGATGGCAAGGACAGGCAGGTTTTGAGAAGGAAATCTCCGAGGGCGATCTGTCTTCAGATTCTGAATCAACTAGAAAAGGCGGGTGGCCATACCGATCGTCTCTTAAGCGATTCCTTCAAAAGATACCGGCATCTCACTCCTCTCGATCGAGCCTTTCTCACAGAATTGACCTATGGAGTCCTCCGATGGAGGGAGAAACTTGACTGGTCCATCCGTCATCTCTTAAATATCCCATTCGAAAAGATCGAGATGGAGACGCTCAACATCCTCCGTCTCGGACTCTACCAGATCGAGTTTTTGACCCGGACCCCGGCCTCGGCCGCAGTGAATGAATCGGTCGAGTTAGCCAAAAGGCACCGAGGTTCGGGGGGAGGCGGGTTTGTCAATGCCATCCTCCGCTCTTTTCTCCGTAAGAAGGAAGAGATACCCTATCCTGAAATCGATCAAGACCCGGCCCTTCATCTCTCAGTCATCCATTCCCATCCCCTCTGGTTGGTCCAACGGTGGATCAAAGAGATGGGAATTGAAGAGACCTTGGATGCCTGCGTATTCAATAACCGGATTTCTCCGCTCACCCTCCGGACGAATACCTTAAAGATGGGCAGGGAAGAACTGATTGAGAAGCTGGGAAAAAAGGGATTGAAGGGGATCCCAGCCTCTTTTTCATCGGAAGGAATCCGGCTGGAAGATCCTCCCCCTACCTCTGAGTTGCCCTTTCTCAACGATGGCTTTTTCATCATTCAGGATGAAGCATCTCAACTGGTCACCTCTGTTCTGGATCCAAAAGCAGGGGAGAAAATCCTGGATGGTTGCGCCTCGCCCGGAGGAAAGACGACGCACATGGCTCAAAAGATGGAAAATAAGGGAGAGATTTATGCCCTGGACCTCACACGAGATAAGCTGGTCTTCATTGAAGAGATGTGCCGGAGATTGGGGATAGAAATTGTGAAAACATGGAAGGGAGATGCAACCCAATTTCTTCCTGGTTTAGAGGGAATAACATTTGATCGCGTCCTCGCAGATGTTCCCTGCTCCGGCTTTGGAACGCTCCGGAAGAACCCGGATTTGAAGTGGAGAAAGGGAGAGGGAGATATAAAACGATTGAGTGACCTGCAGTTGGAAATTTTAACTCATCTCTCAGGACATGTGAAAAAAGGAGGCGTTCTTGTCTACAGCACCTGCACGGTCTTTCGCGAGGAGAACGAGGATGTGGTGGAAAAGTTTTTAGAGGGACATCCGGAATTCCAATTGGATCGAATGGATCATGTAGCGTCGGCATTTACTGCCGACGGTAAATCTGAAGGAATCCACTCATTTATCCAGAGCGGATACATCAAAACCTTCCCCCCAAAGGATGGAATGGATGGTTTTTTTGTAGCCAGGCTGATTAAAAAAGATTAGGGAGATCGGGTGATTGGGAGATGGGGAGAGAGAAATTTATTGAATTAACCCTTTGACTCGATTATGATTGCCCAAACACTTACTAATCAGTCCATAATTGTATAGACACTCACCTTGCTTTGTCATTCCTGGCTTGACCAGGAATCCAGTCTTTTTCCCTGGATTCCCGCCTCCGCGGGAATGACGATATGTCTTGTCAATTATGGATTCCTCAGTAAGCTGTTCACCAGAGAATAGGAAATTCGAGGTATCCATATGAAGAAGATAGCGCCTTCGATTCTATCTGCCGATTTCAGCCGACTCGGTGAAGAGGTCAGGGCAGTTGAAAAGGCTGGGGCAGATCTCATCCATGTCGATGTGATGGATGGACATTTTGTCCCCAATATTACCATCGGGCCTCTAGTGGTGACTGGTTTGAGGAAACTGACTTCTCTTCCCCTGGATGTCCACCTGATGATCGAAGAACCCGGACGATATATCGAGGCTTTTGCGCAGGCGGGGTCCACCTGGATCACGATTCATGCCGAAGTCTGCCGCAACCTGAGGCAGATGGTGAAAAAGATTCGACAGTTGAATGTGAGGCCAGGGGTTGTGCTCAATCCTGCGACCCCTCTGAGGAGGCTCTCTCCTGTTCTCGATGAGATTGACCTCGTCCTTTTGATGTCTGTCAATCCGGGGTTCGGAGGGCAGGCCTTTATCCCGGAGGTTCTAAAAAAGGTTGAACAGTTGAGAAAAACGATCGACAGGAATCGCTATCCCGTAGAGATCGAGGTGGACGGAGGCGTCAAGCTTGAGAATATCGGAGAGGTTTCCAGGGCGGGCGGAGACATCTTCGTGCTGGGAACAGGAATCTTCAAGACTACAAGCTACAGAGAGACCATCCGGAAATTGAGAAGGGAGATATTGTGAAAAAGATTATTGCCATAGCCACCTTTTTGATTTTAATTCTCATTTCCGCCACGGGTTTTGCACAGGAGGATAAGATCGTCCGGGTCGCCATTGAAACCGCACGCAGCCATATGCGCATCCCGAAGGAGATGGAAGTGAGGTTTGTCGAGAAGAAGAAGAGCCCCCTCGCAGGTTTCTACTCCGTGAAGATACTGGTTCTAACTCCCGACAGGGAGATGCCTGTCATCGTCTACGTGGATGAAGCCGGTGAAAAGGTCATCCTGGGGCCCCTCATTATCAAGGGCGAGAATGTGGCGGTCAAGGAAGCGGGAGAAGCAAAACCCCGGAAATTTGATATGAATCAATTTGAGATCGAAAAATCCGCCATCCGGGGGAATCCGGGAGCAAAGGTGACGATCGTCGAATTTTCAAATTTCTGGTGTTCCTACTGCCAGGTCTCATGGGCAAAGATGGAAAAGATGCTGGAAAACCATCCCCAGACGATCCGGTATATCTTTAAACACTTCCCCCTTAAGTCTCTCCAGGGGTCCTTTGAACTTTCCGAGATTGCTGCCTCAGCCCAGGTTCTGGGTGGTGAAGCCTTCTGGATGATCCACGACTTTTTCTTCTCCCCTGAAGGCCAGATGATCATCAGGGAAGATGTAAGTGTTGTCATCAGAAAGGTTGAAGAGATTCTGAGGGAGAGAGGTTTTGATGTGAAAGCTTTTCAGTCGGCGATGGAAAAGGGGATGGGGAAAAGAAGGGTGATGGAGGACATCGCTGTCGGGAATAGGGTTCCAGTTATGGGAACGCCCTCTCTCATTGTCAATGGCGATTTTATCAGCGGAGAGTTCAACGACCAGGTGCTGGAACGGTATCTGAGAAAGTAGAAACAAATCCCCCATTTTCGGTCTTTCTATAAATAATTACAACCAGTTAGGACTGCCTAATCATTAAGCAAAATGACCTGGGCCGTTACTGTCAAGAAGGGGAGCATCTTATTCCACAACCATTCCACAGAGATTGTGGATTTCGAAAAAAAACTTTTGAAAATATTTTTTTAACCCGGAAAATCTGCTGTGATAGGCATGCAATTTGCCCGTTTTAGAAATACATGTGTTCTCTCAATAAAGATCGATGGAGAGAGGTGAAGATCGATGGATGTTAAAAATATTTATGAACGATTTATCTGGTTTGACAATCAGGTAAAGGCAAAAAAATATCCTAACACCACTCCCTGCGGAGACATTTGAACTTTCGAGAGGATGTTGAAAATCTACTGAATGGATATGTTATAATTCGATACAGGATGGGCAAAAAACTCGATCGGCGCAGTTTTTTAAAGAAATCCGCAGTCCTTGTCACAACCCTGACCACTTCGTCCTTCCACGGCGGGTCATTATTTGCTCAGGAACGTCCGGATATTGCGGTGGTCGAGGGTGAAAACCCTGCGGCCCAGGTTCGCATGGCGGTTCAATCCCTCGGAAGCATCACCTCTTTTGTCCGGCGGGGGGATAAGGTTGTCATTCTGCCAAATGCAGAATGGCGTTATCCCGGAGCTGTCGTGAACCCTGCCATCGGTATTGAAGTCGCCCGCCTCTGTTCAGAGGCAGGGGCGGCCTCGATCACGATTACGACGAACTACGGAATCGGCCGATGGGGACCTGCGGTCGGAAGAGAACTTGAGGACATAGGAGCAAAATTCAAGACCCCTGTCCATCCGAAGGACTACATCACTGTTCCTGTACCCGACCCAAGAGTTAGAAAGGAAGTCACCCTCCTGAAAGAGGCTCTGGAACACGATGTCCTGATCGACATCCCTGTCTTTAAGGATCACTACGGCACCCGCATCAGCGGAAGCATCAAAAACCTCATGGGATTTAACTGGGATAGCATTTCGTTCCACCAGGGAGGGGCCTTTCTCCACCAGGCAATTGCTGACCTGGCCTCCGTCATCCGTCCCCATCTCTGCGTGGTCGATGCAACAACGATTCTCACGGAGAACGGGCCGGGCGGTCCTGGAAGAATCAGCCGGCCTAAGAAGGTTTATGCCGGAACGGACATGGTTGCCCTCGATGCGATCTGTTGTTCATTGCTCAACCTGAAGCCTTCCGATGTCCCTCACATCATGCACCTGAACGCCTCCGGAAAAGGGCAGGCCGATCTATCCAAAAAACGAATCATCAAGGTCAAACTGTAAACCCCGACAGAAGAAGCGGAACTTTGCCCCCTCCTCACTTTTCCCCCTAACTTATTCTTTCCTTTGAACTTCTCCTATAGATGCGATCTCATTTATAAGAGAAGTTGTTGTTTGGGGCGGTTGACTGAATTTTTCAGTCAAAAACTTTGGGTTATACACGGTTTCCACTTCTCACCATTTTCCTTATTGTCCTCTTAATCCTTAGAAACATTTTTAAAACATAGGACACTTCCTGGGGTAGGTCATGCTTTAGAGTGTAGAAGGTGGATGGTGGAGTGTGGATGAGATGGGAAAATAATGAGGAAAAGAAAGTATTGAATCCTTTCGGCACAATGAATAAAATAAAGGCCAACTTATTCCTGGAGGAGAACAGCAGTTTCCAGACGCCTCATGGTCTACGTTAATATTCAGGGATTGTCATAATTTTCTGTTTTTGGTATATGTAGTGAAACTCAGGATGGGGGGATATTTGTTTTTTGGCCTAACACCTTACCTGCCCGACGAAGCCTTGGCGAAGGAGAGCGCCTCACGGTAAGAAAGGAGTGGATGAGATTTCTGAAAGGAAAAATAAGTGAAAGAATTGAACTACGTCCCCCGGATTTGAGCGATTGAAAGGGGAGAGTGGGTTCAATTCAAATTTCAAGGCCTGACACCGGACCTTCTCGATCTTAAG
Organism: Deltaproteobacteria bacterium; assembly: GCA_018333535.1. Lineage (GTDB taxonomy): Bacteria > Desulfobacterota > BSN033 > BSN033 > UBA1163 > RBG-16-49-23. Next base: position 73,243 of record JAGXTA010000033.1, read on the forward strand.
ACGGTATAACTATGAAAGAAGAGAGGATGGTTCTTTTTGAGCAAATACGAACCCTGGTGGAACAGGCGCGGGGACGTGCCGCACGCGCCGTGAATCAGACCATGGTCGAAACTTACTGGCATATCGGTCGCCTGATCGTGGAGGAAGAGCAAGGCGGCGAAGGTCGGGCGGTTTACGGCGCAAGGCTTATTCCCGAGCTGTCTCGGCGGTTGACACTGGAATATGGCAAGGGTTTCGATGAATCCAACCTCCGTAACATGAGGCGGTTCTATTTGGCCTTCCCTCAGCAGATTCAAGACGCAGTGCGTCTTGAATCTACGTTATCCACCTCAAAACGGGACGCAGTGCGTGCCGAATCTAAGGAGGTGCCAAACTCTACGATTTCAAAAGAGAAATCATCCGTTCCGGCAACAAGCTTTCTTCATCATGGACTGAGCTGGACCCATTATCGCTTGTTGTTACGGGTAGAAAATCTCAATGCCCGTGACTGGTATATGCGGGAGGCCGCAGAGGCGGATTGGAGTTCGCGAGCACTGGAAAGGCAGATAAGTTCCCACTATTATGAACGCCTCCTTGCCAGCCGAGATCGTGAAGCGGTCCAGGCAGAGGCACGCACAATCTCTTCCGAGACTGCCTTACGGCCTGCTGATACCCTTAAAGATCCCTATGTTTTCGAGTTTCTGGGGTTGCCATCTCAAACCTTTCTGGAAAAGGATCTGGAAAAAGCCCTTCTGGATAACCTCCAACAGTTCCTCCTCGAACTGGGGCGGGGTTTCAGCTTTGTTGGCCGACAATACCGGGTAAGCACCGAGACCATAGATTTTTTGTGGATCTGGTTTTTTACCATTTCCGCTTGAAGTGTTTCATTCTAATTGACCTGAAAACCGGCAATCTGACGCACCAGGACATCGGTCAGATGGATATGTATGTCCGGCTCTTCGATGATCGGATTCGACAGGGAAATGACAACCCGACTATCGGGCTTATTCTGTGTTCCCAGAAGGATAAAACTATTGTCCACTATTCGATACTCAAGGGAAGTGAACAGCTCTTTGCATCCGAATACCGCCTCTACCTGCCTAGTGAAGAAGAATTGAAATCTGAACTGGACCGCGAACGGGCGATGCTGCTTGAAACCCGCAGAGGTGATAATACCTAAACGACTTTAAAGCTATGTTGAAACTTCAATTTGATCCTAACCAGCGATATCAGCTCGATGCTATCGAGGCCATTTCGCGACTCACGGCCGTGAGCTGTAATATTGATAATTTTGTCATTTTTTTGGTATATTGGGTCAAATTCCGGTGGGGTTGGGTCTCATGGATATTCCAACAAAAGCCTATTCTTCAAAAGGGGCTGAGCCTACGGTCACGAGGGAGAGAGGCGGACACGTAACACGGTCACGGACACGTTCTTAAAGGAGAAAAAAAGCCAGCGATTGCACCGATTGGAGATTTAAGGGGGTTTAGGAAGAAGGGTTGAGGTTATTTTTACGGGATGAAGTTGCATTTGAACCAACGTCCCCATCTCCGCGAGAATTGATATATGGAAGATGCGGCCCTGAAGTCGAAACTTTTCCTAAATTGCAATATTGCAAGCCTGACCCTATGGCGTTGCTCTATTCCAAAATACCCTGCTCAATCATCTTCATTTTAACAAGGAAAGATGGTATGCTGACACATCATCAGATTTTTTAATGCAATTTATTATTGCGCTAATGGTCTCTGTCCTCAATTCGCCTTTAACCTCAATCCCTAACTCAAAATGCTGCTTTATAAGCTCTTCATAATTTGCTTCATATATTTCAAAAAACTGAACCCATGTCTTTTTAAGGAAAAAGTCAAATTTGGCGTCTATGCAATACAGATTCTTTTCAGCGTGGCACCCCGGTGTTTGCGGTTTATTTTGTGATTGGCTTGTTGTTTTGCAGAATAAATATGGTTCTAAATTTTTTATAACCGGGCTGTTTAAGATGATTAAATATTTTCTTCCAATCTCACCGTTTGTAAATTCAAAACTTGGGTGGAACAATATGGTCCCTTTCCTCATCGGCCCTCAAATATCTGAGTCACCTCCTTTACCTCAGATATCCTTTCCTTGATTTCCTCCGAGGTTAATGCCCCTTTGCTTCCATCAATGGCCAATGAGTAATCAATTTTTTTCCCAGGCCCTCTTTCTTTCATTGTCTTGTCCCAAGGAGTGCCGGTGAGATGAGTAATCTCAACCATATTTTTCGCCAGAGCTTCTTTAAAGATAAATGACAAATACTCCATTATTTTCTTTTCTCTTTTGCTAAAATATTTTGGATCAAATGGTCTTTTCGCAATCACCTTACAAAGTTTATCATCTTCATCATCGGATTGCTTCAGGAGAGCGATTGTGTCTTTGAGGTCTTTATCCGGTTGTTTAAGCTCGTGGAAGAGATCCTGTGGAACTGGTCCTTTATCCCAAGCATAGTAATCCAGTCCAGTAACCGATCTCCCTGTTTCTCTAAAATGAATAAAATCGAGAAAATATAATAATTTAAATAGCTTGGTTTTCCCACAAAGGTTAGTATTTTTTGAAAAATAAACCAATGCGTTCAGTAACTTCTCTCTGTTATGATTTATCAATATTGGCCTTTTCATCTACCCGTTACCGACCTAAACATTATTATAACCAACCCCCCCCTGTCAAGAAAATTGTGGTCTCTCACGTAATGCGTCACTGGAGCGGGGGGGAATCCCCTATTTTGAAGAATTAAAAAAGTGCTTGCGTTCCAATCTTCCTTGTGTTAAAGAGAGGGCATGGAAGAATGGATCAGATACCGTGGCAAGAATTATACCTTTAGAGAGATCAATGAAATTAGAGAAATTCTTATAGCCTATCGAGACCGAAGCCGGAGGTTCATTTCTCAAGAGATATGTCGGCGGTGGGGATGGAGACAACCG